>DPKR01000030.1 GCA_003542415.1 Alphaproteobacteria bacterium
ACCACATTTCCGTCAGCAAATTCAGCAAAATATTCTTTATCATTTCGCCAAATCCTAAGCTTAAGCCATGTTGAAAGCGCGTTCACAACCGACACACCCACGCCGTGCAAACCGCCTGAAACCTTATACGAGTTGTTGTCAAACTTTCCGCCTGAGTGAAGCTCTGTCATAATCACTTCAGCCGCGGAAACACCTTCTTCTTTGTGCAAATCGACAGGCATACCGCGTCCGTTATCCCTAATCGTTGCCGAGCCGTCCGGATTTAAAATGACTTCCGTCTTGTCGCAATAACCCGCTAAGGCTTCATCAATTGCGTTGTCCAAAACCTCATAAATCATATGGTGCAAACCTGATCCGTCATCGGTGTCGCCGATATACATACCCGGCCTTTTTCTAACCGCGTCCAAGCCTTTCAAGACCTTAATCGAATCGGCATTATATTCTTGTTCGCTTTTCAAATATTCTTCATTTGTTAAATCAGTCATTTTAATACCCGTTTTTCCTTTATTTTATTTAGCTTTGAACACTATATCACAACCAAAAATTTTTACCAAAATTATTTTGTAAGTTATCAACGGTTTTTGAGCATATTTTTAAGCCGAAAATCATATATTTGAACAGCACAAAACAGCTCTTATTGATTTTTTAACCAAACATCCCTATATTTAAATCAGATTATTTCTTAAAAAAAGGAGAAAAACATGGAAATTAAATCTTATACCCCCGCTGTTGAACGCACAAATATCGATCAGGGTTTACGTTCTTATATGCTTAAAGTTTATAACTATATGGCGGGTGGCCTTTGCTTAACAGCGCTTGCTGCTTGGGGCACCTTAAACACCCCGCTTTTTAATCTTTTCTTTTCCAAAACCGGTTTAACCGGCTTTGGTTGGCTTGTGTTTTTAGCGCCGCTTTTAATGGTCTTTTTATTTAACTGGGTTGTCGCGCGCGGCACTGCTGCCCAAACGCAAGCTGTCTTTTGGGGTTTTGCTGCCTTGATGGGCGCTTCTCTTGCCCCGATTATGCTGATTTATACAGCCTCTTCCATGACGCGTGTCTTTTTAATCACGGCCGGCACTTTCGGCGCCATGAGTTTGTATGGCTACACCACAAAACGTGATTTAACCTCAATGGGTTCGTTTATGATCATGGGTTTGTGGGGCGTCATTATCGCAAGCATTGTCAACATTTTCCTGAAAAGTCCTGCCATGTATTGGGCTTTGTCATATATCAGCGTTGCCATTTTTGTCGGCTTAACAGCGTTTGACACGCAAACGATTCGCAATCTTTATTTTGCCTCGGATGATGAAAGCACATATACCAAAAAGGCTGTTGCCGGTGCGTTGTCGCTTTATATGGACTTTATCAATCTGTTCTTAAATCTTCTCCGCATCATGGGTGACAGAAGATAAGATAAAAACATGGTTTCTTATTGCCGGATATCCTCCGGCAATTTTTTTTATTTTCGCTCTCAGATGAAAAATAAAGCCATTGTTCGCTTTAATTTGCCTTCAAGCTGTCTTTAATGTGTTTTTGTCCTTCAAGTGTTGTAAGAATTTCGACGGGCATATCATATTTTGGAGAAGAAATATCCATTTTTTCAACCCTGTCCGGAACATTTTTTATCCCCATAACATGAACAATCATATCATAAAACAGGTCGCTTGTCCAATATTTGTCTTTGTTCTTTTGCAATTGCAAATAAATATCCTTGTGTTTTTCTTTCCATTTATCCGAAAAAATCATCACAAGCGGAATTTGGCTCATCTGATACACAAACTTTGAGCCGTCATGTGCATTCCCGTTGTCCGGATCTTCTCCGTGGTCAGATAAATAAATCAAACCCATAAAATTTTCTTCTTGTTTTGCACGTTCATAAATTTTTGAAATCACAAAATCATTAAACGCAACCGCATTATCATACTCATTTGTTTTTTTGTTTTTGCCGTCAAAAAAATTAAAAGATTTCGGATATCTGTCTTTATACATCGCATGACACCCCATTAAATGGAAAATAATCAATGTTTTTTGCGCCGTTTTTATTTTCGGGAAAAATTTAACCAGCTCATCATCATAATAAGTTGACATAATTTTGCTTCCGACGTGTTCGTTAATATATCTTTGATGGTCTGCCGCCTGCGCAATCACCGAAATCGGAATATCGGCTTTCACAAAGCGCTCCTGATTAGAAATCCAATATGTTTCAAATCCGGCAGCCCTTGCAATTTCCGTGATTGAATAAGTTTTTGAAACCTCTTTTTCCTGATATTGATTTTTGGAAGAAAAAGCATTTTGCACCGTCGGAACGGTGTGCGCATGGCTTGAATAGGCATTTTCAAAAAGAATTGCCTTTTCATCGTTTTTCATTTTTTCGAGCCACGGTGTCGTCGGCCTTTCATAGCCGAACGCCGACATATGCTTTCTCGTTGTTGATTCGCCCATAATCACAACATAAATTCCTTTTTCATCGTCGGATCTTAAAAAATTTTTTAAGCTTGCCAATCTTGCCATTCTTTCTTCTTTTCCTTCTTCATAAGCCTTAAAACTCTTTAATGTTTCGTATATACCGGCACCTATTCTTAAAACAAAGGTTTGGTTGAGCTTCGGCAAAACACATAAAGCGCTGTATATTAACACAAGCGACAAGACGATTGCTGTTTTTGTTTTTTCAGCACTTGATATTTTCAAGCGCATAAAACCGACCGTAAACAAACCGGCGGTCAATAAAATAAAAGCGGAGCCTACTGTCCAAAGCCACAAATTTTGCTCTGCCAAATACGCCGAAATTTCCGAAAAATTTGTTTGAAAAAGAGCCAAAATGCTGTCAGCTTGAAGAAAATGTTTTTCGCTTGCAATAAAATAGCCTGCATAAATGAGAGGGGGCAAAACAAATATCATCAAAACAACACTCGCCGAAACTTTCAAAATTTTTCGAAACGGCTTTTTTGCGACACATCCTGAAACATAAAGCAAAAGAGCCGGCAAAGCATAAGCCAAAACCCCGAAACCTGCCGTATATAAAATTTCGCGTTCGGAGACCACCGAATTTGTTAAATATTTAAGAGCCACGCCCAAAAGATAAACTCCGATAAACGCCAAACACAAAAACAAATGATAAGTCGAAAAATCATATAAAGCGCAAACCAAAGTAAAAACCAAAGCAAAAATTACCGTATATCCGTTGAGCATACCCCATTGAACAACGTCAGCCGTTGTTGCCAATCTTAACATTGTTGCTATCATAAAAAACAACAAAAAATATTCTGCCATTTTAACAGTTGTTCTATTCATTTATATCAATTTCCCATCAAAGTTGTTATTTTTTTCTAAAGCGGCAACTTGATTTCAACTCTCAATCCGCCCATCGGACTGTCCGACAGCCTTATTGTTCCACCGTGCGAGCGCACAATATCTTTTGTAATGGAGAGCCCCAAACCAACGCCGCCTGTTTCTTTGTTGCGCGATTCTTCCAAGCGATAAAACGCTTTAAAAACCTCATCTCTTTTGTCTTCGGGGATTCCCGGCCCGTCATCATCTACCGTTATTTCCAACCTGTTGTTGTTTTCCTCTAATTTGACTTTAATGTTTTTGCCATATCTGCAAGCGTTTGAAATAATGTTTGAAATCATCCGTTTTAAGGCTTGCTCACGTCCTTGCAAAATACTCACATTTTCATTTGGTTCATAGCTGATTTTGTTCTTTTGAGTTCTAAATTTGCCGACAATTCCCGAAATCAGCCCATTCATATCAACGCTCACACTTTTTTCCTGCCCGTCCCCCCGTGCAAACGAGAGATACCCCTCAAGCATTTTTTCCATTTCCAAAACATCTTCCATAAATGCCTTGTTTTCTTCGGTTTCATCCATCATTGCGAGCGACAGTTTCATGCGTGTGATCGGTGTGCGCAAATCGTGTGAAACGCCTGCGAGCATTTGTGTTCTTTCAGATAGTTGGCGCTTAATACGCTCTTTCATTTTATTGAACTCAACCCCTGCTTTCCTCACCTCAATTGAACCATAGGGCTTGAAAGAAGAATCCACACCCTTACCAAAATCCTGCGCTGCATCGGCAAGTTCGCGGATAGATCTTGCCTGCACACGTAAAAAGAGAGCCGAAACACAAAAAAGCAAAAAAGATGTCCCGACCATCCATGCAATAAACCCGAACAGTGATGAGTTAAAAATCGCTTTTGTTGGTGTTTTGAACTGATAAAGCCCGTCTTTCGTATCAACAAGCGCAACCAAATTCCTTTTATTTTTCAAATAGAGGGCTGTTTTTGCGTCCGGAAATTTTGTTTTAAGCGCTGTTTCGAAAAAGCCTGTCACCAAATTGCTGCTTTCGATATTGCTCAAAACCTTATATTTTTCATCATCGGTTGAATATTCAACATCCATTGCATAAACATTTTTTGCAAGGTTTTTAACATATTCAAAGTTGCTCGGATTTTGCTCATTCAGCGCCACAACAAAAGCCATATTCGCGCTCAAATTGTCTGAAAGTCTTTTACCGACCTTCCCCCAACTGCTGTGAAAATAAGCCACAACAGATACAATCTGCACAACAATTAACGGCACAATCACCAAAAGCATCGTTCTGAAAAACAATGTTTTCGGCATAATCCTTTGCCTTAATTCATAAACCTGATTGTCTAATTTTTTCGGTAGAATGATACGCACGCTTTTTTCCCTTTTTTATTCCGGTAAGAGCATATATCCCTTGCCGCGAATCGTCTGTAAATAGCGCGGATTTTTTGAATCTTTTTCTATCTTCTTTCTCAAGCGTGTAATCTGCACATCAATTGAGCGCGGGTTATTTCCGGCGCCTAAAATTTCGGCCAATTTCTCACGTGTAAAAATCTGCCCTGCTTTTTGGCCCAAAATATTCAAAAGCTGTTGTTCCACATTTGTGATATGAATAATTTCTCCCGAAACATTTTTTAATTCTTTAGAAGCCATATCATAAACAATCGGTCCAAAATTCAAAACGGCATTTTCAATATTTTTCTGCGGCACACGTTTTAATATGTTTTTTATTCTTAAAACGAGCTCTTTTGGCTCAAACGGTTTCGGCAAATAATCATCAGCCCCATGCTCAAGGCCGTATATACGATTGTCCGTTTCGCCCATTGCCGTCAACATCAAAACAGGAACATTGCTTTCGAGCCTGATTTGTTTCAAAAATTCAAACCCGTCAAGTCCCGGCATCATCACATCCAAAACAATCAAATCCAACCGATATTGATTTAAGAACATATCTGCTTGAAATGCGTCTTTTGCAACGCTCACCGCAAAACCCTGCTCGCGCAAAAAGCGCCCCAAAAGCGAGCGCAATCTTGTGTCGTCATCAACAACGAGAATATGCGGTTTTTCTTCCGTCATAGACTATTTCTTTACTGCTTTTTTCTTTGTTGTTTTTTTTGCGGTTTTCTTTTTTGCCGGTGTTTTCTGAGCCGGTTTAGAATCTTTTTTGACCACAATTTTGGCTTCCACCGTTTTTACTTGTTCTGAAGCTTTAATGTAGTTCAAACTCTTTTGAAAATATTGATACCCCGTGATGAAGGTTAAGATTCCGGCAACCCAAAGCAAAACTTCGCCAATACCGTTCCAGTGCCAAAACCCGTTAAACATCATCATCGAAAGCGCTGTCATCTGAAAACCCGTTTTCCATTTTGCCAAACGTGTGACCGGTAGCCCGACATTCACCTCGCGCAAAAATTCTCTCAAACCCGAGACCAAAATCTCGCGGCATAAAATCACAAATGCAGGCACATAACTGATTTTGTACGAAAGCATTTCAGGCTTTGCCAAAACAAGCACTAAAGCGGAAGAAACAAGCAACTTGTCTGCAATCGGATCAAGCAATCTGCCCAAGGCTGATGTTTGCCCCCAAGAGCGCGCGAGCTTGCCGTCAAAATAATCCGTAACAGATGCAAGCACAAACAAAACAGCCGTAAACATCTGCCATGCAAACGAGTTAATATAAAGCGTTAAAAAAATAACCGGAATCACGACAATGCGTGATATTGTCAGTAAATTTGGCAAATTATACATATGATCACCTTTTAAAATAAAAATTTGTTCGAACTTTTCGTATCATAGAGCAAAAAATTTTATTTGTGAAAATATTTATATATTTTTTCAGCCGTTTTTTTGCTTATTCCCTCAACTTTTTGCAAATCTTTCATTTCGGCGGCTTTCACCCCCTCAACAGAGCCAAAAAACAAGAGCAAATCTTTTTTTCTTTTTGCCCCGATCCCCTCAATTTCATCAAGACCTGATTTATAAACGGATTTTTCCCGTTTTTTCCTGTGTGTACCGATTGCGAATCGGTGTGCTTCATCTCGAAGCGTTTGCAAATAAAATGCGAGCGGCGAGCGATATTCGAGTGCAAAACTTGCTTTCCCTTGCTGGTGATAAAATTCTTTGCCGGCGTTTCTTTCGGGCCCTTTTGAAATGGCAACAATACGAATATCTTTTAAGTCATAATCTTTCAAGGCCTCATGCACGGCGTGGAGCTGTCCTAAACCGCCATCTAAGAGCACAACATCAGGCTTGTTTTCTTCGTTTAAGTGTTCAAATCGCCTTTTCAAAACCTCTTTCATCATCGCAAAATCGTCGTTTGTGTTGTCGGTGTATTTAATATTAAACGTCCGATACGATTTCTTATCAAAACCTGCCGGTGTTGCCACAACCATCGCCCCGATTGCAAATGACCCTTGGTTGTGCGAGTTGTCATAAATTTCTATTCTTTGCGGAATACGCGGCAGTTCAAAAACCTCTGCCATTTCAATAAGGTTTTGCTTAATGCTTGTTGTTTCGCTTAATTTTCGCTCAAGCGCCGCCTTGGCGTTCAAAACGGCATTTTCAATCAGTTTTGCCTTGTCGCCTTTTTCAAAGCTTAATATTTTTGTTTTCAAGGCAAGCTGCAAAAAATCTTGTCCGTCAAAGGTGTGCGAAACATATATTTCTTTGGGCGGAATATGGTTTGTGTAAAACTCTGAAATAAATGCTTCCATAATCTCGCTGTCTTCTGCGTCTTCGGTTTGTTTCGGAAAATACGAAACATTGCCATAGTTTTGCCCGCCGCGATAAACAAAAACCTCAATAGAGGCCAACCCCTTTTGCCGATATAACCCAATCACATCAACCGAATCTAATTTGCCGTATAAAACGGAACCTCCGCCCTGAACCGCGCTCAAAGCCTTGATTTGTTCGCGCAAAACAAGCGCTTTTTCATAGTCCAAATTCTCGCTTGCTTCCATCATTTTTTGCGATAATTTTTCTTTGATACCGGCATTTTTTCCGCTCAAAAAATCAATCACATTTTGCACTTGTTCTTCATAATCTTTTTTTGAGATCATATTCACACACGGTCCCGAACATCTTTTTATTTGGTAGAGCAAGCAAGGTCTTGTTCGGTTCAAAAAAACCGAATCTCTGCACGAACGAAGCATAAAAACTTTTTGTAAAATATCCATCACGTTTGAAACCGCGCCCACATTTGCAAACGGCCCGAAAAAGCGGGCATGGCTGTTTTTTTTGCCTCTGTATTTTTTCAAAGCCGGATATTCTTCTTTTTCGTCTATCATCAGATAGGGAAAAGACTTATCATCTTTGAGCAAAATATTAAAACGCGGATGAAACCTTTTAATCAGCTCATTTTCGGTCAAGAGCGCACCGGCTTCATTTTCGGTGATAATAAACTCCATCTTGTCCACAAGCGCAACCATCCGCTTTAATCTTGTCGGCAGCTTCTCAAATTTTGTGTACCACACTATGCGCTTTTTGATGTTTTTGGCTTTGCCCACATACAAAACCTCACCGTCTTTTGCAATCATTCGGTAAACACCCGGATTTTGCGGTGCGATTTTCACATTTTTTCTTAAAACATCAAGTCCGTGTTCAATATCCATTTTATTCCTGTCGGTATTATCATCCCTTGCACTGCGCTCTGCGTCAAATTTAAACTGTCATCCCTCGCCGAGCGGAGCGAGCGCGTCAAGGGATCTACCAATTCTTTTTTATATAAACCCATTTTATCCCCGCTTTCAACAAAAAACTTGCAACCGATTTGTTTTTCGTTGTATAAAAAAGCAAAGGAGAAAAAATATGTCCTCTTCTATCTGCATACATAACGCAACCGTTTTAAACGGCTTCACCACCATGAAAAATTGTGCGGTTTTTATCAAAGAAAACAAGATTGTTGATGTTTTCAACGAAGAAAGATTTTTGAAAAAAAGTTTTGATCAAAACACTGTTGTTATTGATGCCAAAGGGGCTTACCTCACACCCGGCCTGATAGACACACATATTCACGGCATCAAAGGATATGGTGTTGAAGACGAAGAAGAAAAATCCATTTTAAAAATGTCTGAAGCTTTGGTCGAGTTCGGCGTCACCTCCTTTATCCCAACGCTTTATACCCAATCGAAAAACAAAATGCTCAAATCCATCAAAGCCATTGCCAAAGCCATGGGCAAGGAAAAGGGCGCACGCATTTTAGGCATGCACCTTGAAGGCCCGTTTATCTCAAAAGAGCGTTTGGGTGTTCAAAAAGAAGAAGATGTTTTAGCCCCGAGCATCCCCGTTTTAGATGAGTTTTTAGAAGCTGCCCAAGGCCACATCATCAACATGACCGTTGCGCCCGAAATCAAAGGCATGCGCGAGCTTGCTTTATATGCTCTTTCCAAAGGCATTGTTTTGCAAGCCGGCCACACAAACGCCACCTATGCCCAAATGATCGAAGCCATGCAAGCGCGCATTTTCCACGTCACCCATTTGTTTAATGCCATGAGCCGCATGCATCACCGCGACCCCGGTGTTGTCGGTGCCGTGTTTATTCACCCCGAGCTTTCCTGCGAAATCATTGCAGACGGCATTCACATCAACCCTGAAATCATCAAGTTTTTGCTCACCTGTAAGTCTTTGGATAAAGTTGTTTTGGTCACCGACTCTTTAAAACCGACCAAACAAACCAAAAAGCCGCTCATTGCCAATGGCGAAGAGGTTTATCTTGACAAGTGTTTTTACCGCAAATCAGATGATGCCATTGCCGGCTCAGCGCTGACCATGATCGACAGTGTCAAAAACATCGTCTCCTATGGTTTTCATTTAGAGCAGGCCATTCACATGGCAGCCACCAATCCGGCGCGCATCATGCGCCAAGAACACTTAGGCGTCATCGCACCCGGCTATGATGCCGATTTGGTTCTTTTGAGCGAAAAATTGAGCGTCTTATACACCATCATTCAAGGCAAAATTTTTGAAAAAGGAAAACCCTTATGCGTTTAATCATCAAACAAAACAAACTTCAAGCTTGCCTTTGGGCGGCGCATCATATTGCAGACAAAATCAATGCTTTCAAACCAACAAAAAACAAACCTTTTGTTTTGGGCTTGCCAACAGGTTCCACCCCTTTAGAAACCTATGCCGAGCTCATCAAATTAAATAAAGCGGGCATTGTGAGTTTTGAAAATGTCGTCACCTTCAACATGGATGAATATTTAGGTTTGCCTGCCACACATGAACAAAGCTATCACTATTTCATGCGCCACAACTTTTTTGACCACATCAACATCAAAAAAGAAAACATCCATATTTTAGACGGCATGGCAAAAGATCCTCAAAAAGAGTGTGAAAATTATGAAAAAGCCATTCTTGAAGCCGGCGGCATTCATCTTTTCTTGGGCGGTGTGGGCGAAGACGGGCACATTGCTTTTAACGAACCGTTCACATCGCTTTGCTCGCGCACCCATATTCAGCCTTTAACGCAAGACACCATCCGCGTCAACTCTCGCTTTTTTGATTTTGACACCTCAAAAGTGCCGACAAAAGCTTTAACCGTTGGCGTCCAAACCATTATGGATGCAGAGGAAGTGCTCATTTTGGCATTCGGCAAAAACAAAGCAACCGCGCTTTACCATGGCATTGAAGGCGCTCTTTCGCATGTTTGGACAATCTCTGCCGTTCAAACCCACAACAACGCTATCATCGCTTGCGATATCGAGGCCACCGAAAAACTTTCGAAAGAAACAACAAACTATTTCCTTGATATTGAAAAATAGTTTTAAGAGTCATGCCTCGATTGCCTAAAAGGCAATCGTCCGGGCATCTACGAATTTTTCTCTTTCGTCATTCTCGGGCGCGTCGGCAACGCCGACCGGATCCGAGAATCTATTTTCCTTTTTTTCTTGTCAAACCTTTAAAAATATGCTATTCTGAAGGTGTAAAGATATTAGTAGGGTTTGATTTTGTTTTATTATTAGTTAAGGGTTTTTGCCTTTGACGCACTTGTCCATTAAAGGACTTTTTCCCCTAATTTGAAGTTTAATAAAAATTGTAATAAAATGATTGGCATTATCTTAATCATCTTGGCTCTGATTTTCGTTCCTGACAAGTTTTGGGAATATGTCGGAGGCTTTCTTGGTATTGCGGGTCTCGTACTCCTTGTTTGGTTGATTTGTCCTCTTTTTGGGCTTCATTTCGACTACTGGAATGTAACGTCTCTTCTTTGCAATATTTGGTCTGTCGCCGGGCTTATCATAGTTTGGCTTGTATAGACCATCTGCCAAGACAAGTATTGCACCGTGTTTTTAACCCCTAAAAGGTTTAAACACGGTGCTTTTTTATGTATAAAATTCTCCCTTCATTTAGCTTAAAACAAAAAAGTCATGCCTCGATTGCCTAAAAGGCAATCGTCCGGGCATCTACGAATTTTTCTCTTTCGTCATTCTCGGGCTTGTCCCGAGAATCCAAAGCAAACACCCCTTAACTGCCTTAGCGTCGTTCTTTCTTCTTTTTCTCTTGCCATCAAAAAAAAATCTGTTAAACTGAGCGCAGTTTATTTTATTTTTCTGCCCATTAAAATTATTGAGATATGGATTTAGAGCAAACAATGGAGCTCTTAAAAATTGTCGGCGCTGTCTTTTTGTGTTTTTTTATATACGGCGTTTTAAAAGAAATCGGCATTTTCGAGCTCTTAAAAACGATTTTAGAAATCGTTTGTTGTGTTTTCTTATTTGCGTTGGCATTAGCGTTCGTCATCTCTCTTTTTGGAGTTCAGTTTGAAACGGCGCTTGCAATATCTTTGCCAATATGCATTCTCTATGTCGTCGTCAAATTCTTTAAGAAATGACACGGCAGA
>DPKR01000134.1 GCA_003542415.1 Alphaproteobacteria bacterium
TTGATTTAAATAAAATTGAAAAAGCCATCAAAAAAATCAAAGGCGTTGAAGATGTGCACCATATCCATGTTTGGTGTATCAGCGAACACGATGTTTCCTTGGAGTGCCATATCAAGGGCTCTGATTTGGAATTGGTACATCAAATCAACGATCTTTTGGCTAAAAAATTTGAAATCAATCATTGCAACATTCAACTTGAAAACGAAGATTGTTGTCACAAATGCGAGTTGTAAAGGAAAAACATGAAATACGCCATTGCCCTTACCTTGCTTGGAATATATACGATTTCTCAATCTATCGCATATATCCCTCAGATATATAAAATCATTAAAACAAAAAAAGCCGATGATTTAAGTTTGCCCAGTTGGCTGATCTGGATTGTCTCGGATTTTTCATATCTTGGATATGTTTTACTCGAAACCCCTGAAATTGGCCTGATTTGTGCAACATTGTGGGATATTGTGCTGATTTTAACAACTTTTGTTCTCACATTGCACTATCAAGAAACAAACAAAACTCATCAGACAGGTCAAAAATGATTGTTAAAAAACTCGAATGGACGGACGTTTTTGCCGCAAATTGTTATTTTTATATTGACGAGGCCTCAAAACACGGCTTTGTCATCGACCCGTCGGCGCACGCGGATGAACTTTTAAACATTATTAAAAAAAATAACTGGCAAATCGAAAAAATTTTGCTCACTCACTCTCATTTAGACCATATCGGTGCGGCAAAAGAGCTGTCAAATGCTCTCAATATTCAAATTTTCAGCTTTGAAAGTTCTAAAAAATATCTTTCAAACCCTACCTTATCGGCTCATTTTACCGATTTTAATGTCATTAAAAATATGAAGCCCCTTAAAGATGGAGATATCGTCAGCCTAAAAGCAAACCCTGATATATCCTTAAAAATTATCGCGACCCCCGGACACACCATTGATTCGGCAATTTATTATGACTCAAAAAATCATATTGCTTTTACGGGCGACACAATTTTTCAATCAGGCATCGGTCGAACGGATATTGAAGGCTCCGGCGGCAACTACTTTGAGCTGATAACAAACATTAAAAACAAAATCCTCACCTTACCGGACAACACCGTTTTATACCCCGGTCACGGCGATCAAACAACTGTTCAAAACGAAAAATCAAATTTCTGACCCAAAAGTTCGAAGAACAGGTCAGATACATAAAACCAACAGGGTTTGGAGAATTAGGTCAATAATAGGCGCTTTTTCGCCGACATGTAGAAATAGCTACACGAGAAGAAAAAGCGCCTGTTAGTGACCAATTATACAAGCCCTGTTTTTATTCGTCGTCATCATCATCCATCATCATCGCCTCGTTTTGAAGCATCAATGCCTCTTCTTCAGGCGTAAATTCTTTTTTGCGAGGTGCTCGGCGATGATTGACAATATCTAAAATATAATTACCGGTTACCTTATATAAATCAACCAAATGGTTGTTATACATATGATCCCCCTCTTCAATCAGAGCATAATCCACATCGGCATGACGCTGCATATTAAGCCTTCTTGCAAGCTGCATCACCTGCTCTGGATCATCAATTTCATCCTTGCCGCCCTGAATAATCAAACCCGAAGTCGGACACGGCGCCAAAAATGTGAAGTCCTTTTCATTTGCCGGAGGTGAAACGGCAATAAAGTTGTTGATATCAGGTCTGCGCATCAAAAGTTGCATACCGATCCACGCGCCGAAAGAATAACCTGCAATCCAACATTGTTTTGCATCAACATTTTCATGCTGCAACCAATCAAGCGCCGCAGTTGCATCTGCAAGCTCTCCCGGACCGTCTTCAAATTGGCCCACAGAACGCCCGACTCCTCTGAAATTGAACCGCAAAACAGAAAAACCTAAATCTCTGAAACAACTGAATAAAGTGTAAACAACTTTATTATTCATCGTCCCGCCATATTGCGGATGCGGGTGCAAAATAAGCGCAACAGGTGCATTTTCGCGTTCTGATTTATGATATCTGCCCTCTAATCTGCCGGCAGGACCGTTAAACAACACTTCAACCATATCAATAAAACCTCTTTACAACATTAACTTTAGTTTTTATATTATAGACTCTAATGAAAGGAATATAACACAAAATGAAAAAAAATTTCAAGTCTTTAATTGCATCAGATTTAAAATCTGTCATTGAGCGTGATCCTGCAACCGAAACATTGTTTCAAGCTGCCTTATTTTCTTCCGGTTTTCATGCTATTTTTTGCTACCGCATCAATCATTTTTTATGGCGAAAAAACTGGCATTTACTTGCAAGATTTTTATCTCAAATCACCCGTTTTTTGACAGGTGTTGAAATCCATCCGGCAGCAAAAATCGGTGAAAGTTTTTTTATCGATCACGGCATGGGTGTTGTGATTGGCGAGACTTCTGAAATCGGCAATAATGTCACAATGTATCATGGTGTTACACTCGGCGGCACAAATTTGTTTGGCAAAAAAGGCAAAAAAACAGGCAAACGACACCCCACCATCGGCAACAACGTTGTGATTGGTTCCGGTGCTCAAATTTTAGGTCCGATTAAAATTGGCAACAATACCAAGATAGGCTCAAACGCCGTTGTTGTCAAAGATGTTGAAGAAAATACAACGGTTGTCGGCCCTGCAGCTCATCAAACACACAAAAAACAAGCACCGGAGACAATCTTTTGCGCTTACGGTGTCGATAAAAATTTAACAGACCCGATTGCCGAAGACATTGCCTTAATTGAACGAAGAATCAAAGAGTTAGAGAAAAAACTGGAATCAGTTTCTCAAAAAAACATTAAATGACACAATATTGTAACTTTTTTTTTACCAAAAATTGTGTTATAATCAGTTTGTGAGCTTAAAAAGGAGAAAAAAGATGTTCCGCTTTCTTAAAATTATGAGCCTTGTTGCTGTGTTCTCTGCTTTTGCCACAGGTTCAAATGCACAACTCCCCGCAAATCCTTGGACAGCACAACCGCCTGCGCCAAATAATGGTTATTTTGGCGACAACATTGCTGATGCAGCAGGCAGTGATATAACTGATGCCCCCATTTATGCAAACAACAATTCCGGCGGTGAAATTTTGCCTGTTGATCCGTGGGCTCGTTCTCGCGACAGAAGCGGTGTTCGCACATGGCGTGGCAGTGGCCAGCAAGGAAAGCTTAATTACATCGGCGAAGGAACAACATTTAACACCGGCGATCAAGAATATTTAGCCCCGGAAGTTAACCGCCACAATATGGTTGTTATGCTCGATCATTTAAGAAAAATGGGTTATCAAATTCCTGAAAGCTACAATCAAAAAGTTCAAAATATGCCGGCAAAATACCGCGAGAAACTCCAAGAAAGTGTTTCTGATGTGCAAAACGCACAAGACCCATTCAGCGATGTTTTTGTTAGTTTCTTAAACACCATCGAAAACGCCACCGGTTTGAGCTTTGATAACATTTTATTCAATACCGTCAATATTTTGGGAACAGATTAGCCTACCTGGAAACATGCTTCTTAAAATGTAATTTTTCTTCCTGTTCTGGTGTAAAATCAAAATAGAACGGGTTGATAGCGTGTATTTGTTTTGTGGTATTTTCTTTTTTTTCGTTAGAACCTATTTGTTTCGATGAGGCCATCAAAGAAGTATCAACATAAATGCGTCTATGATGATAAACAAAGTAGTTCCATGCGTGTCTAATACCTTTTTTTCGATGTCTTTTAGACATATTTTCTGCATCAACCATATACCCTAATTCGACACCGGCAGTGACGCCGGCTTGTTTACACATCAAAGAAAATAATGTCGCAAAATCACCACTCTTTCCGCTTTTGGTTTTGAAAAACTTTTTTGGTTTGGCTTTGCGTTTTTTGATTTTTTCATTTTCATGATCCTGCAATCCCTCATAAATCATATGAGACGAAATATAATAAGCAATAGCCTGCGCCTTTTCATAAGCATTTCCATATGGTTTTGTAATATAATGTGTCAATTCAAACAAATTTTTTTCAAATCTTTCCGGCACATTAACAACATAGCTTTCCATATTTCGATTAATCTGTATTGCAGCTTTAATCGGCAAAACATAAAAAAAGGATAAAAAAACAATCAGAAGAAAATATTTCACGTTAATGTTCATTGAAACGACCTCGCCGCTCAACATATCACAAAAAAAACAAAAAAGCAATTTTTTATTATGAAAGTTTTAAACAAATGATACTAAATTAAATATAGTAATAATGTATAAAGGAGTTTTTATTGATGAAAATGTCTCATTTTTTATCTGTGAGCGTATTAGCACTTTCTTTTGCTACGATAGTAAATGCGCAAACTGCAAATATTACCCCGTATATTGCCAAGAACTTATCAGCACAGGCATTGAATAATATTCTTAATTCTGAACGTGTTTTCTGCTATACGGTTCAAATGGCACCATCCGGCTATCAGGGCTACACATTAGATCAAATGGCCCTCACTGGCTACTGTGGCTCACTCGGTGAAGAAAAAAGCGTATTCATCGATGAATTTTTTAAAAGTCCCGCCAACATTTCTGAAACAGCGGCCAATTGCCAAATCGAACCAAAAATAATGCTTCGTTTTATTCGCGGTATTGACGCAACAGATGTTCTGTTTTCTGACACATGCCCTTCCATAACGGTTTTTTACGGCGGAACAATGAAATCATTTAATGCCGCTCCTGCTCAAAAATCCCTTGAAGCAGTCGCTGCTGTGTTTGATGCCGGACGGGTTGATTTTGTGTCTCCCGCTCTGCTTAATCAGTTGATGCCCATGGGCGTTCCGCTAAACGATCAAGATAAATCCACAATAAACAAACAAAACACTACTCAACCGGTGCGTAACTGGGCAACCCCTTCTCAAAACAAAACTGAGGAAACCAAAAAGCCAAGCACGCAAGGCTGGAATAAATTAAAGAACTAAAAAAAAAGACCTCTGAAAAGAGGTCTTTTTTTTGAACCGATAATCTTAGAACTTGTAGTTCAAAGAAAATCCGAAGAGTTGTACAGAGTTTGTATATTCTGCTGTCACATTTTTGCCGGAATTCCCTGTTCTTGCCGTATCTAAACGAGCTTTATGTGCATAAATATAAGTATAAGCAAAATCAAAGCTTAGTTTTTCATTATATTGATAATTCAAACCAGCTGAATACCAAAGTCTGTCAGAATCCGGAATACGCGGCGTTCTGTGATTCATACGTGCTGCAGCTTGGTCATATGCCATACCCAGTCTTAATTTCCACTGATCATCCATCTTGTAGCTGGCACCAAGTGCATAAAAGTTTGTATCACGCCATTTTTCTCTTGTACCTTTGCCATCTAAACTCACCATAGCATCGCCATGTTTATAGCGAATATACAAATCTCTGAATGAGCTCCAGAAAACGCGTTGATATTCAGCCATCACAGACCATTTATCATTAATTTGGTGGAAAACACCAAGAGAAAGCATTGCCGGCATATTTAAATGTGCATATATGTCTTGATCAGGCTGAGCCGGAAACATAGGCAATGTTGCTCTTAACTTTGATTTACCGTTTAATTTATGTTGGATTTTGCTTCTGTATGATAAACCAACGCGTGTATTTTCATTAAATTCATACATAGAGCTAAGCTGCCAACCAAAATCTATCGCATCGCCTTGAACGCTCGAATTATATCCTTCGCGTCCTGCCATAAACTTGCGGCTCGTCAATTTTGCTTTTAAATATTGAATCGGCAAACCAACACCTAAAGAGAGTTTATCAGTTGCTTTGTAGGCTGCCATCGGTGTAAATGTCGCTGAAATAATTTTAGATGTCACACCATGTTCTGCACCGGCCCATGCCTCATCATATTTTGTAATCATTCCGAAAGGTACATTCAAAGCAAGCGCAATATATGCCTTTTCATTTAATTGGTGCGAAATTGCCATGTTCGGCGCCACAGCGGCATGCACAACATTGTGTGAATCAGGGTCTCTGACACCGCCTTCATCACGCACATTTTTCATTTCTGCTTTTGGAGCAATATATGTTCCACCTACATTAATGTTAGTGCCTTTTTGGCGTGTAATACCGGCTGCATTGAAATAGGCATACGATAAGTTTTCGGCACCGGCCGTCGCGCCTGCGTATGCATTACCTTGTGCTGCAGCTGATTGTTCACGCAAATGGAAACCTGCGGCTTGCACTTGAGCAGCGGCCAAAATTGTGCTAAGTGCGGTGAATGTTAAAAGCTTTTTCATAAATTTTTCCTTTCCAAAAGTTCTTTATATAACATTTCATCGCTCATAAAGCACTAAAATATGTAAATATCAAGTAAATTTTTCATAAAATTCACAAAAATGTTACACTTTGTAACAAATTGTGATTACCTACCATAAACATTCAAGCATTTCTTTGCATACAGAACATAATTAGATCGTGAAACATCATAATATGTTATTTCACTAATATCTGCTTTTTGTGCAGTTTGAGGCAATGATAAATTCTCACCAAAAGGACCAAACAAAAAACCGATAGCATAATATGCACAGCTCATTGCAGATTTATCGCCCAAATCAATTGGTTTTTTACCATTATTTTTAAATTCAGGCACTGTTGTTGCCGCACAAGCACAAAGCATTGCCATAAGAACAAAAGAAACTATATTTTTTTTCATATTCAAAACTCCTGTCAACTTTAAAACTTATTTCAGCAATTCCAAAACCTCTTCAGGGAAATGCCCCTTATAACATTTGCTCAAAACAAAATCAGCCTGCAACCTGTTTTTAAACCAAGTGCGTTGACGTTTTGCGTACTGTCTTGTGTGCAATTTTGCATCTTGAGCCGCCAAATAAATATTCTTTTTTCCTCTAAAATATTCAATCAATTCCGGAACACCGAGTGCCTTCATTGCCGGCAACGAAGGATCAAGCTTTCTTTTATAAAGTTTTTGCACCTCGTTAATAGCCCCGTTTTGGATCATATAATCGAACCTTGCATAAGAAAGTCTGTCCAATTCTTCAACCGACGGACATAGTTTGATTGTAAAAAATTGCGCTTCGGGCAAGTTTTGAATAAGCGGTTTTTTTTGCCAAACAGACATCATTTCGCCGGTGTGCAAAAAAACCTCATATGCTCGTTTGATGCGCACAGCATCGTTTTCATTAATTTTTTGGGCAGACCTCGGATCCACTTCTTTAAGTTTTTCATACACAAACTCAACACCTTCGGCATCCATCATTTTTTGGACTTTATCTCTGATCTCATCAGGTGTTGGCGGAACAGGCGTTGTCCCTTTAATTAAGTTTTCAATATAAAGCCCGGTTCCACCGACAACAACCGGCAACTTCCCTTCCGCCCAAACATTTCTGATTTCATCAATCGCTTTTTTCAGCCAATCAACAACATTGCCGCGAAACGAAGGGTCATAAATTTCATACAATCGATGCTCAACTTTTGCTCTGTCTTCTGGTGTCGGCACAGCTGAAATAATGGGCATATCCTTATAAACCTGCATAGAATCGGCATTGATAACAACGCCGTTCAGCTTTATCGCCAAATCCATTGCAAGCGCTGATTTTCCTGACGCTGTCGGACCGGCAACAACAATTACTTTATTTTCCGACATGTCGCATTCTCCACCAACATTGCACATAAATCTTCATACGAAACACCAATGAATTTCGCCTGCTCCGGAACGAGAGATAAGGGCGTCATACCGGGGTTAGTGTTAATCTCCAAAAACACAACACCATCTTCATCATTATACCTGAAATCAGAACGAGAAACAGTATTGCATTTGAGCAATCGATGGATTTTTAAGGCATAATCCATTGCGGTTTTGCAAACATCTCCTGGCAGATCTGCCGGCAAAATATGGTTTGTCACACCGTTTGTATATTTTGCTTTATAATCATAAAACTTTGTTTCAGGTTTCAGCTCTGTCACTGCACAAGCTTTATCATTTAAAACGGAAACGGTAAGCTCTCGGCCTTTAATATATTTTTCTACAATCAGTTCGACATTTTCGTCTTCATAAAAAATTTTTGCTTCATCTTCTTTACTTTGAACAATAAATACACCGACACTCGAACCATCTGCTGATGGCTTAATAACATATGGCATTTCTATTTTTGTGCCATATTTTTGAAATTGTTTAAAGCTCATCTTTTCATAAGATGCTGTTTTAATCCCGTTTTTCAAAGCGATTTCTTTTGTCAGCTCTTTGTTCATTCCCAAAACAGAAGCTTTCATAGAAGAATGCGTATAAGGAATCTGCAAAATATCCAAAAAACCTTGAATTTCGCCATCTTCGCCCCAATTTCCATGAAGTGCATTAAAAACGACATCCGGTTTTTCTTTTCTTAATGCATCGCAAAAAGCCCACCCGTTTGTTAAATCGTGTTCCACGACTTCATAGCCTTTAGACCTCAATGCTTCAGCGATTTTTGCACCGCTGACCAAGCTGACTTCCCTCTCAGATG
>DPKR01000095.1 GCA_003542415.1 Alphaproteobacteria bacterium
CCGATTTTATGGAGCGGGTTTAACGAGCTCATCGGCTCTTGAAAGATAAAGCCGACCTTTGAACCCCTCACCTGCCTTAATGTTTGGTTGAAAGCCCCCATCAGCTCAACACCGTTTAATTTGATTGAACTATCTTTGCCATATTCAGCGTTGTTGATAAGCCCCAAGACCGAAAGCGCTGTCACGGATTTGCCCGATCCGCTTTCGCCGACAATACCCAAAACCTCATTTTTTTTGAGCTCAAAGCTGATGCCTTTCACAGCAGGCGTTCCTTTGAAGGAAATTTTCAAGTTTTTAACTTCCAGGAGCGCTGTCATTTGCTTTTCCTTGTATCAAATGAATCTCGCACACCCTCGCCGATAAAAATCAGCATTGTAAGCAATCCTGCCAAAACGATAAAAATCGTGATACCAATCCATGGCGCTTGAAGGTTGTCTTTGCCTTGGCGCACCAAATCGCCTAAAGATGGATATTTTTCAGACAAGCCAAGCCCTAAAAAATCAAGTGATGTTAAAGCGACAATCGATTCGGATAAAATAAACGGAATAAAAGTCAATGAGGTGACAAGAGCATTGGGCAATATATGTTTCAAGATGATGCGAAAATCACTCACGCCTAAAGCTTTGGCAGCTTTAACATATTCAAAATTGCGCGTGCGCAAAAACTCAGCTCGCACCATCGAAGTCAGTGAAGTCCACGAAAACAGCATCAAAATAATCAGAAGCGTCCAAAATGTCGGGATAAAAAGACTTGCGATGATGATTAAGATAAAAAGCTGCGGCAAGCTATCCCAAATTTCGATAAATCGTTGAAAAATAATATCAATTTTGCCGCCAAAATAACCCTGCACCGCACCGATGAAAATGCCGAGCGTGGCAGAAAAAAGAGTTAAAATAAAAGCAAAAACAACAGATAGCCTGATGCCGTATAAAACGCGGGCGATAATATCGCGCCCTTCATCATCTGTGCCGAGCCAATGTGCTTTGTTTGGCGCGGAAGGGGTTTGAGCCGAAATTTCATAATCAACAGTGTTATAAGAAAACGGAATAAGCGGCATTAGCATAAAGCCATTTTTGCTGATATTTTCTTTAATCAACGGGTCTTTATAATCCGCCGGTGTTTCAAAATCACCACCCAAAAACTTGTCGGTCAAAGTTTGAACAATCGGAAAATAAAAATGATTTTTATATTTCAAAATCAAAGGTTTGTCGTTTGCAATCAGTTCCGAAAAGAGCGATAAAACAAAGATAAAGCCGAAAACAATCAGCGCGTATTTTGCACGCGCATTTTTCAAAAAAGCATTTTTCCTTTGTTTCCAAACAGGCGACAAAAACATTATCTCCCGAAAACGGCGTTTTTGAGGCGATTGAGGGTTTGGGTGGCAATTGGGCGAGCCTTTGAAGCGCCGAGTGCCAACATTTCTTCGACCTCATCGAAATGCGCCATATAATAATCATACTTTTCTTTTGCATCAGATGTCATCTCAACAACGGCATCGAGGAGCATATTTTTAATGTGTCCGTAGCCGAGTTTGCCCTGTTTCAAGCCTTCTGCCATTTCTTGAACTTTGTCAGGCGCTGCAATGGCTTGATAGATTTGATAAACCAAAATTTCATCCGGATTTTTCGGCTCTTCCATCGGGCGCGAGTCTGTTTTGATAGAAAAAACAGCCTTTTTAATTTCTGATTTGTCAGCAAAAATCGGTATCACATTGTTATATGATTTGCTCATTTTGCGCCCGTCAACGCCCGGTACG
Source organism: Alphaproteobacteria bacterium (assembly GCA_003542415.1). Lineage (GTDB taxonomy): Bacteria > Pseudomonadota > Alphaproteobacteria > RF32 > CAG-239 > UBA1254. The sequence goes on from DPKR01000095.1 coordinate 1,757, forward strand.
AGAATAGCATTTTGCGTTAAAGAATATTCCGGCAATTTCAAAAGCTGTTTGCCATAATGTGCGTTGATCATGCCTGCAATATCACGCGCAATTTCAACGTGTTGCACTTGGTCTTTACCGACAGGCACAATATCTGTGTCATAAGCCAAAATATCAGAGGCCATCAAGGTTGGATAGGTATAAAGCCCCATATTGATGAGGTCATCATCAGGTTTGCCTGCCGCACGGTTTTTATCAACCGCTGCTTTGTAGGCATGAGCCTTATTCATAAAGCCTTTTGGGGTGTGTGCAAACAAAATGGTTGTGATTTCAGGGATTTCGGGAATATCTGATTGTCTATAAAAAACAGATTTGTTCGGATCAAGCCCGAATGCTAAATAGATGCAAGCAATTTCTTTGAGCTTTTGGTTCAACACCGCCGGGTCTTTTTCGGCATTGATGGCATGGTAGTCAGCCACAAACATAAAATGTCTGCCGCCTGCCTCAACAACCTTATTTCCCAGATCAATTGCGGGCTTAATTGCCCCCACCAAATTGCCGATATGCGGGGTTCCTGTTGGTTTGACCCCGGTTAAAACTGTTTTGTTTTGCATCTTTTATCTCTTTTTTTTCATTTTCTTGTTGTAAACTGATATTAAAATTGATAATGTGTTTTTCAGTTTAAATCAATATGTTTTTATCAAAAATAGGACATTAAAATGCCGGATATTAAATTTATTTTAGAAAACAAAGACCTCGTTCAAGACGGTTTAACAAAAAAAGGCTACACCAAAGAAGATTTGGATTTAGATGAGCTGATTGCTCTTCACAAACAAATCACAACTTTGAAAACATCTTCTCAAAGCTTAGCGGAAGAAAAAAACAAATTAAGCAATCAAATTAAATCCGCTTCGGCTGAAGATCGCCCTAACATTATTGCAAAGAGCAAAGAGCTTGGCGAAAAATTCAAGCTCCAAGAACAAGAACTTTTAGATTTAAGCGCAAAGTTTGATTTGATGATGCTTAAAATGCCCAACCTCCCCTCGCCCGAAACGCCTGTCGGCCCTGATGACAGTGCAAATGTGGTGCGCAGATATGTCGGCGAAGTTCCTCATTTTGATTTTGAGCCCAAAGATCATATTCAGCTGATGGAAATAAACGACTGGTCTGAAATGGAGCGTATTGCCAAAGTTTCGGGCACGCGCACATATGCCATCAAAAACGAGCTTGCAAAATTAGAGCTTGCCATGCATATGTTTGTTTTAGATAAACTTCGCTCTTATGGTTTTCAGGTGATTACGGTGCCTTCTATTTCAAAAGAAAAACCGCTTTACGG
>DPKR01000071.1:0-1106 GCA_003542415.1 Alphaproteobacteria bacterium
AAAGAGAAAAAAGAGCCGACACGCCCGAGAATGACAATAAAAAAAGCCCGAGAATGACATTTAAAGGAAGGATAGAAAGAATTATTTCTTTTTTAAGCTTTTGATATATTCCAAAACGCGTTTGTCTGCCCATTTGGCTGTGCCGCGGATGCGGCCGATTTCTTGAGCATCTTCGTTGATCAAAACCGTGTGCGGCGAGGTGAAAATGCCAAAATCAGAAGCGAGCTTGCCCTTTTTATCGGTATAAAACTCAACATTCGGCGCGCCGAATTTTTTCAAAAAAAGCCGTTGTTCCAAAGAGGATTTCCACTCGGATTTCGGCGAAATCAGAATCAGGCGGATGTTTTCCGGCAGTGCGTTTTGATAAAAAGTGTTCAAATCTTTGAGCTCTTTGATGCATGGGCCGCAGGTTTTTGACCAAAAGACAGCCACAACAAACTCGCCTTTGAAATCACGCAGGCGATACGCTTTGCCGCTTTCATGAACAATTTGACGCTTTGGGACATCGCGCGCTTCGGCGAAGATGTTGACAGCATCTTTTTTGGCTTCAACGCCAAAGCTTGCAAGACATAAAAATGCGAAGAGCCCGATTTTAAAAACGTTTTTCATTGCCTGTGAAAATCCTTCAAATTATGCTACTTTTTAATCCGGTTTTGAATATAATCATTATAAATTGACATACAATAAAAAGGTTAAAATTTATGAAACAGGCAAAAATATTGTTCAAAGTATTGATTTTGTTTGCTTTTATTGCAGTTTTGAGCGCGTGCGGAAAGATGTCGGACCCGAAACCGATTGAGGGCAGCGGATATGCGCACACGTATCCGAAAAATTAAGGAAGAAAAAATGGAAAACAAGGATAATTTAACAGATGATATGATTCCTTATGTGGAATTTGCGGACAACGCCAATGAGCGCACGCCGTGTGTTTTGGTGCTCGATTGTTCGGGGTCTATGAGAGGCGAGCCGATTAAGCAGTTGAACGCCGGTTTGAAAGCCTTAGAGCAAGAGCTCAAAGATGATATTGATGCATCATCGCGTGTGCAGATTTTGATTGTGAAGGCTTGTGGCAAAGAAGACGAGGGAGAGGTGGCATCTGATTGGGT
>DPKR01000071.1:1241-3270 GCA_003542415.1 Alphaproteobacteria bacterium
GTTGAACTCGCTTTGAAGAAAATTGAAGATCAAAAAGATTTGTATGATTCTTGCGGAATCAGTTCAAAAAGACCGTGGATCTTTTTGGTCAGTGACGGCGAGCCGACAGATTATGGCTGGGAACAGGCCGCAAAACATTGTATTGAAGCCCAAAAAGCAAAGAAGGTGATTGTGCACGCTATCGGTACGCAGGGAGCGAACCTCGAAAAGCTTGCGAAGTTCTCGATTTTGCCACCGAAAAGATTGGTCGGGCTCAAATTTACGGAATTTTTCTTATGGCTCAGCCGAAGCGTTTCTTGCGTTTCAAAAGCGGCGCCGCATGCAGACGACTTGTTAAAGGATATTGATGCGTGGAATGAGGAATAAAAAGCGATATCGTGTTGTGGTGGCAACTGCAATCGGCCCTTATCACAAAACAAAGGGATTGAAAGGGCAGGATCAGTTTGCATACAAACAACAAAAAGGAAGGCTTGTTGCACTCGTTTCTGACGGCGCAGGGTCGGCAAAATACGGCAAAATCGGCGCAAAATATGTTTGCGATAAGCTTGCCGAAGTGCTTATCAAAGCTGATTTTAAGCAAATTAAACAAGAAATTGTTGATGCGCTCGAACGCACCAGAGATGAACTCATTATGCATCGTTTGAACAAACAAAAAAATGAAAACGGGCTGATTAATTTTGCGGCAACGGTTGTCGGGGTTGTCTGCCAAAACGGCAGGGGACTCTTTTTTCATATCGGCGACGGCGCCGGCGTTGCGCTTAAAAAAAGCGACAGCACATTTGTGATTTCAGAACCGGAAAATGGGATCTTTTCAAGCGAAACATTTTTTTATACGATGGACGATTGGAAAGACAGTTTGCGCTTTACAAGTTTTGAGGGTGCTGACAGTTTGTTTTTGATGACGGACGGGGTGACAGGTTTTGCTTTTAAAAAAGATTTTGAAATGCTCGAAAAAGGGTTTTTGCCGCCGATTGATGCATTCTTAAAAAATGAAAAAAGCGCGAAAAAAGCTTCAAGAGCTTTGAAAAATACTTTGGACACGCCAAAAGCCCGCTCTTTGAGCGGAGATGATAAAACACTGATGTGGGTGAGCTTGAAATGACGGATATGATGATTTGCAATGCTATCTTCTCGGACGGGCATTTTGAGCGAATAGCCTTGGGAAATATGCTCAACAAAGGCGGTGCGGCCGGCAAAATCTATAGTGTTTCGGCATATCCGGAGATGGTTGCTAAAATCTTTCACGACAAAACAAAAAGCAAAACCAACCGCCTGAAATTAGAAGCCATGATCCAAAACAGGCCGAACATTCCAACACTTCAGATCAACGGCAAAAAGTTTGTGCAGATTGCATGGCCGGAAGCGGTTTTGGAAGATGATGAGGGCTTTTGTGTGGGCTATTTGATGCCGCTTATTAATACAAGCGAGGCCGTTTCATTAGATCATTTGATGCAAAAAGCCGTTCGCAAAAAAGAGCATTTAAGCGAAAAATATAGAGACAGGCTTGATGCGGCGTTTAATGTGACGGCGATGGTGGCAGCACTGCATCAATGCGGGCATTATATTGTGGACTTAAAGCCGGCGAATGTTTCGGTTTATAAGGAAAATATGGCTGTGGCGATGTTTGACTGCGATGGCTTTTCAATCAAGGGCGAAAATACACGTTATCCGGCGGAATATGTGAGCGAAGAATATATTTACCCGGAAGGGATGAAGCAAAACCCCGAAGATATGGGCGAAGACCAGGATAATTTTGCGCTTGCCGTGATTATTTTCAGGCTCCTCAATAATGGTATTCACCCTTTTGCGGGAATGCCTTTGAAAAAAGACGGAGATATGCTTGATATTCAAACACGTATTGAACAATATCATTATGCTTACGGGCTTTGGCCGGACACATACCAAGAGCCGCATCCATACAGTATTCACGGCTACTTTGATAAAAAAACACTTGATATGTTTGAGCGCGCTTTTGCAAAAAAACACAAAAGGCCGACGGCAAAAGAATGGTATGAACATTTAAAATATT
>DPKR01000097.1 GCA_003542415.1 Alphaproteobacteria bacterium
TGAACAAGCGCCTCACCTTCCGGCAAACCCAAACGATGCAAAACGGCAGACATTCTTTCCGAACCGAAAATACGCATCAAATCATCTTCGAGTGATAGAAAGAATTTTGATGTGCCCGGATCGCCTTGACGCCCCGAACGGCCGCGAAGTTGGTTGTCGATTCGGCGGCTTTCGTGGCGCTCCGTACCTAAAATGTACAAACCGCCGGCTGCCAAAACTTTGGCCTTATCCTCTTCGACCTCTAGCTTGATTTTTTCTTTTAATTTTTGAATTTGCTCATCTGTTTCGTCACCTTTTAACAAGCTTTTCAGCTTCATATCAGGGTTACCGCCGAGCTGAATATCCGTACCACGACCTGCCATATTTGTTGAAATGGTGATAGCACCTGCCACACCGGCTTGTGCCACAATGGCAGCTTCGCGTTCATGATGACGCGCATTCAAAACTTCGAACTTTATTTGCGGCGCAGCCTTAGAGAGCAAATCTGCCACAATTTCAGATTTTTCAACCGAGGTTGTACCAACCAAAACAGGCTGACCTCTCTTATGACAATCCAAAATCGTATTGATAATTGCCTTATATTTTTCAGCTTCCGTGCGATAGATTTCATCATGCTCATCAACTCTGATCACCGGTTTGTTTGTCGGGATTTCAACACATGGTAAATTATAAATATCCATAAACTCGGCTTCTTCGGTCATAGCTGTACCGGTCATACCAGACAATTTCGGATAAATTCTGAAATAGTTTTGGAATGTGATGGAAGCAAGTGTTTGGTTTTCAGATTGTATGGCAACGCCTTCTTTAGCCTCTAATGCTTGGTGCAAACCGTCGGAATAGCGTCTGCCTTCCATCACACGCCCCGTAAACTCATCAACAATCACAACTTTGCCGTCTTTAACGATATAGTCCACATCTCTTGTAAACATCTTGTGCGCGCGCAAAGCTTGGTTCACATGATGCACAAGCGTCACATTTGTAATGTCATATAAACTCCCGTCTGTGATCAAACCGACATCTTTTAAAAGCTGCTCAACATGGGTCATACCGGCTTCGGTCAAAGTTACGGTTTTTTGCTTTTCATCTTTTTCATAATCTGTATCCAAAAGCTGCGGAATAATTTTGTTCACCGAAATATATTTTTCGGAAGAATCTTCTGCCGCACCCGAAATAATAAGCGGTGTTCTGGCCTCATCAATCAAAATCGAGTCAACTTCATCGACAATCGCAAAATTAAATTCGCGTTGAACGCGATCGGCAAGAGAAAATTTCATATTATCTCTTAAATAGTCAAAACCAAGCTCATTGTTCGTGCCGTATAAAATATCCGAATTGTAAGCCTCACGGCGTTCGACATCATTTTTTTCATGAATAATATACCCAACGCTTAACCCCAAAAAGCGATAAACTTGTCCCATCCACTCAGCATCGCGCTTTGCCAAATAGTCATTAACGGTCACAATATGAACACCTTTTCCTTCAAGCGCGTTCAAATAAGCGGCCAAAGTTGCAACCAAGGTTTTACCCTCACCGGTTTTCATTTCGGCAATCATACCTTTGTGGAGCACAATACCGCCGACAAGTTGCACATCATAGTGGCGTTGACCTAAAGTTCTTTTAGCAGCTTCTCTGACTGTTGCAAAAGCTTCCGGCAACAAGTCGTCAAGCGTTTCGCCGTTTTTAAGGCGGTTGCGATATTCATCGGTTTTTGCTCTCAACTCTTCATCTGAAAGCTTGATAAAATCAGGCTCAAGCGCATTAATTTTTTCAACGATTTTGAATTGTTTTTTGACAAACCTATCATTAGCGCTGCCAAACAGCATACGGGCAATCTTATTAATCATGAGTCATACCTTATTTATATTACAATATTCTACATTTAGTGTTTATTAGAACTAAAGTCAATACTATGTTCAAAAGTTATAAACTGGCTAAAAAAAATACTTTGAAAAGAGTAAGATTTAAGTTTATATTCATTTCAGTAATAAATTTTTAGGAGAAATTTGATGCAAAGAAAATATATTTTAGCCGGCTCGGCTGCTGTTGTGGTTGTTGCTGTTGCCGCCTTTTTTGCCTGCAAGGTTAACGCACAAAAAAATGATGGCGTTGCCGCACGCGTGAACGGCGAGGTCATCACTGTTGAAGAAATCAGAAAAGGCTATACGGACAATCCGCAAATTGCCGCTCAGGTCCCTTTCAACGAATTTTATGAAAAAGCAGTTGATGTTTTTGTTAACGGAAAACTTTTATATCAAGCCGCAACAAAAGCAAATATTGAAAGCACTGCTCAATATCAGGAAGAATTAAAAACGGCTAAAGAAGATTTAGCACGCAAAGTTTTCTTGGAAAAAACGGTTGAAGAAAAAGTCAGCCCTGCCGCTGTTGAAAAATTTTATCAAGATGAATATGTTTCAAAATTCGAAAGCAAAAAAGAAATGGGTGCAAAACATATCTTGCTTGATAATGAAAAAACAGCTAAGGAAGTCATCTCAAAATTAAATAAAGGCGAAGATTTTGATAAACTCGCCAAAGAATACACCAAAGATAAAACCGTTGATTTAGGTTATTTTACCGAAGATTTAATGGTTCCTGAATTCACAGCTGCCGCATCAAGCTTAAAAGTCGGCGAATATTCTAAAAAACCTGTGAAAACGCAGTTTGGTTATCACGTCATTAAATTAACGGATATTCGCGATTCTTCTCCGCTTCCGATGTCTGATTTGGAACCCCAAATCAAAAACATTTTGAGCCAACAGGTTGTTGCTGAAACTTTTGATAAACTTCATAAAGAAAGCACAATCGAAAAGTTTGACTTAAACGGCAAAAAAATGCCGGAAGCTAAAGAAGAAAAATAATCGGCAAATCATTTCAAAAAAAGCACGCTTTTCTAGCGTGCTTTTTTTATGGTAGCGGAGGGGGGACTCGAACCCTCGACAC
>DPKR01000035.1 GCA_003542415.1 Alphaproteobacteria bacterium
CCGGCAAACCCGTTTTGCTCACCATTGCGCCGCGTTATTTAACTTATTTGAAAAAAACAACCTTTGACGGCTTAATGTTCTTTATTCAAGATACCACGAAAAACAAAAATCTTGAACAGCAGTTTGCGCAAGCACAAAAATTGCAGGCCATGGGGCAATTTGCCGGCGGTATCGCTCATGATTTCAACAATCTTTTGACAGCCATGATCGGCTATTGTGATCTGCTCTTGCAGAGACATCGTATCGGTGATCCTTCTTTTGCCGATTTGGCTGAAATCAAGCGCAGCGCCGTCCGTGCGGCCGCTCTTGTCAGACAGCTTCTTGTTTATTCAAAGCAGCAGCCGTCTCATCCAAAATATATCGATATTGTTGAAAATCTTGCCGAATTGAGCCAATTTTTGAAGCGCATTATGGGTGAGCAAATCACTCTTAAAATCACGCACGCGCCTGATTTAGGCTTTATCCGTATCGATCCGGTTCATTTTACACAGGTTGTGATGAACCTTTGCACCAATGCCAAAGACGCCATGAGCGGCAAGGGCGTGCTTAAAATTTCAACCCAGCTTGAAACTCTTTTAGAGCCTTATCGCTTCGGTGAAGATACGGTTTCTCCGGGTGATTTTATTGTTTTGAGCGTTCAAGATACCGGCACAGGCATCAAACCAGAAAATCTATCTCGTATTTTTGACCCGTTTTTTTCCACCAAACAAAATGTTGTCGGTTCAGGAACAGGGCTCGGGCTTGCCACCGTTTACGGCATCATCAGCCAATTAAAAGGGTTTATTAAAATAGAGAGCGAATGGGGAAAAGGAACAACATTCAAAATCTATTTCCCGCGCTTTTTAAAAGCAGATAACAAAGAACCGGAAACACAAGAAAAACAACCTGCGGCCATGCCTGTTTTAACATCTATTTCAAATGAGGCACCAAAGCTCATTTTCGGCCTTAATGTCAACAAAGCAGATTTGCCGGAACAGCCTCTCAAAGACGTTTCTCAAATCAAAATTTTGTTTGTAGAAGATGAAAATTCCGTGCGTGCTTTCGGCGTCAGAGCTTTAAAGAAAAAGGGCTTTAATGTTGTTGCCGCAAGTTCTGCCGAAAACGCCCTTGAGCAAGACGGACCTTTTGATTTGATGGTCACCGATATGGTTATGCCCGGCATTTCAGGTACCGAACTTGCTTCGATTATGAAGAAAAAGCAACCTGATATCAAAATCATTATTGCCTCCGGCTATTCCGAAGAAATGGCGCGTAAAGATTTAAGCGGGGATGATGATTTTGTTTTTCTTGCAAAGCCATACAGCTTAGGCAATTTAACACAAAAAGTTTTTGAAGTTTTGAACGGAGCTGAAAAATGAGCTCTTTTAACGCACAGCTTCCGCTTGTTTTCGCCCCCAAAAACCAATATTTAAAACAAGATTTTATGGTTTGCTCGTGCAATCACGCTGCTTTAAAAGCCATTGAACTTTGGCCGAATTGGCCTTTTTTCTCGCTTTTGATTTTTGGCCCACACGGATGCGGCAAAACCCATTTGGCACACATTTTTGCAGATCACATCAACCTGCATTTAAAAAAGCCTATACCTATCGGTTTTATCCAAGCGCGTGACATCAGAACAAACAAAGTTTCGTATATTCATAGCCAATATCCCTGCCTTATTGTTGAAAACGTTTCTGCCCAAGTCAATGAAGAAGCTCTTTTTCACCTTTTCAATATTTATCAAAACGAGGGCGGTTTTATTTTGTTTACATCGCTTTTTCCTTTTGCTCGAATCAACTTTAAACTGCCTGATTTAAAATCAAGGCTTAATATGGTTCCGCGTGTTCCTATTTCCGAGCCCGATGATGAAATGTTAGAGGCTTTAATATTAAAACTTTTTTCAGACCGCGGCATTATGGTTTCGGCAGATGTTTTAAATTACATCATTCAAAACATGGAGCGCTCTTTTTCTTATGCGCTCAAGCTTGTAGATGCGGCGGATTCTCTCTCTCTTGCCTTAAAGCGCGCCGTCACCGTCCCTCTTATTAAGGAAGCCATGCACCAAATTTCGCACAACACTCAAGAAGAATTGTTTTAAAAAAAGTCTGCAATTTGCAGACCTTTTTTTAAAACGTTCCGACATATCTTGCTTTAGCGCGTTTTGTCGGGTTGTAGCCCATTTTAACCATTTCATCTTTTTGGCTCTCAAACCCCACAAACCAAACGAGCTTGTCGGGCGATAATTTGGTAAAATAGTTTCCTAAAAGAGGCGGCTTGTCGAGAATATTGAGGTGAGTGTTGAGTTCTTTTCTGATATCAAACATTTTTTCAAAGAACTCATATTGCGGCAGCCTTTCTTCAAAAATCCGGTAACGAAATTCGTTTTTCTTCTCTTCAAATTCCAGATAAAGATTTGAATCACCGAAAGGGAAGATGCCGACAGGAGAGAAGTTTTTGCCAATTTCGAAAGGCAGGCGATACTTTTTGCCGTCTTTGATACAAAGGAGATCAAAATTATCGAACCCTTTTCCTTCTTCCGAAGCCTCAAAAGCCAACCTAATTTTAATGTCATCTAAGCTGACATTGTTATTTCGCATCGTTTCTAAAATGTGCGAAATTGCTTCTTGTTTGTTCATATCCGTAAAGTTTATAAAAATATCTTTGGAGACTGAAATATACAAAATTTTATATTATTTGTCAATATTTAATTTTTTAGCTTTTATTTTTGTTTTGACATCAGTTTGACATTGATTTTTTTTTAATCTTTGCTAAATTAACTTTCCAAATCATGAGGCAACAAATGTATAATATTGACAACATCAGAAAAGATTTTCCGGCACTTGCCGATCATTTAGATGGAAAACCGAACATATATCTTGATACGGCGGCATCGGCTCAAAAACCGCAGTGCGTCATTGATAAGATATGCCAAATTTATCAGCACACATATGCCAATGTCCACCGCGGCACATATGCTTTGGCCGAGGCCATCACTGCAGAATATGAAAGTGCTCGTCAAACGATTGCTTCTTTTATTGGCGCCAAAACAAATGAAGTTGTTTTCACACGCGGTGCCACCGAATCGATTAATTTGGTTGCTGCTTCTTGGGCTCAAAACAATTTAAAATCCGGCGATGAGATTCTCGTTTCTGAGGCCGAACATCATGCAAACCTCATTCCTTGGCAGATTACGGCGCAAAA
>DPKR01000084.1 GCA_003542415.1 Alphaproteobacteria bacterium
ATATAGCTTCGCGTTTTGCTTTGGGTAAACCTTGCATACACCAAAAGAGTGTTGCTTGTGATCTTCTGACAATACGACCGACTGCGCTCATCGATTTTCCTTATTTTTTCTTTCGAGGATACTTTAATATTTTATATTCGTCAATCATTTTAGTGTTTCAGGTTGTGCACATTTTTTAACCCATTCTTCAAGTTTTTGTAATGCGCGCACACTATATGCCGTCTTTCGTTCAGCGCCTTTTAAGTATCTTTTTTTGCCGTTTGCCGTGATAATCGGTTCTATCTCGGGAAAAAGTCCGAAATTGATGTTCATCGGCTGATAATCTTCAATATTTTCGGTGTCATGCAAGTGCGCAAGCATTGAGCCGAATGCTGTTTCGCGCGGTGGCAAAACAGGCTCTTCGCCCTTTATAAAACAGCTTGCAAAAAGGCCTGCCAAAAATCCAACAGCGGTGCTTTCCACATATCCTTCACAGCCTGTAATTTGACCGGCGAACATAATGTTCGGTCTTGTTTTCAGTCTTAAAAATTCATCAAGCAGAACGGGGCTTTTGATAAATGTGTTTTTGTGTATGCCGCCAAGCCTTGCAAATTCAGCGTTTTCAAGTCCGGGGATAAGGCGAAAAATACGTTCCTGCTCACCATATTTTAATTTTGTTTGGAACCCGACAATATTTCGGAGAGTGTCTTCGCTGTTGTCTTGCCTTAATTGCACAACGGCATAAGGGCGCTCAAAAGAGTAGGGGTTAGTTAGTCCGACAGGCTTCATCGGCCCGAAACGAAGTGTGTCTATGCCGCGTTCAGCCATCACCTCAATTGGCAGACAACCATCAAAATATTGGGGTTTTTCAAATTCGTGAAATTGAACTTTTTGAGCATTTAAAAGTTCGTTCACAAAGTTTTCATATTGCTCCTTATTTAAGGGGCAGTTGATATAATCTTTTGCTTCTCCCTTGTCATAGCGTGATTGATACCATGCTTTTGTAAAATCAATGCTTTCCTTGTAAACGACGGGCGCGATGGCATCATAAAACGAAAGAGTGTTTTGGTTGACGTTTTTTAAAATATCGGCAGCTAATTTTTCGGCTGTTAAGGGGCCCGTTGCAACAATAATGATTGCATAATCGAGCTCATCTAATGATTCAATTTCTTTTGCTATAATGTTGATTTTTGATTCATTTTTTAATGTTTTTGTGATGTCAAAAGCAAATTTTTTGCGGTCAACGGCCAAGGCTCCGCCTGCCGGAACTTTCGTTTCGTCGGCTGTTTTCAAAATGAGTGAACCCGCGCGGCGCAATTCTTCATGCATAAGCCCTACGGCATTATGCTCAAAATCATCGGAGCGGAGCGAGTTTGAACACACAAGCTCCGCAAAATTTTCATCCTTATGTGCGGGTGAAAATTTTAACGGTTTCATTTCAAACAAATCAACGTCTATACCGCGTTTGGCAAGCTGCCAAGCCGCTTCCGATCCGGCAAGCCCTGCGCCGATAACGGCTACTTTTTGAAGCATTTTAAATCTTCCTTCAACCAATTTTTCTCTTTTTATTGCTTTTTTTCTTGAAAGTAAATAAAAAATAGGCTTTTTTATTAAATCTTTTTTAAGCCTAATCTGTTAATTTCAAATCATGTTTATACATTTTGTATTTGTGTCGGTTCTTTCTTTTTTCATAGCCTTGCCTTGTTTTTCTCAAGATGAGGTCGTCAAGGTTATGGATGAAGAAGATCTCAATTTTAACTTAACTGAAGATGCATTCGGCAATAAAATTGAAGTCGCGCCGGTAGAAGAGCCGGATCCGATAAAAGTTGATGCGTCGCGTTCTTTGTCGCAAAATTTAAAACAAAATCCAACACTTGATAACATTGCAACAGATGTCAAAAACACGGCAGGCAATGCTCAAAATTGGATCAAAAATCTTTTTGATAATAAGCGTAAGTCAGATTCTATTCAAAAATTGTTGGATGAAAACAAAAAAAAGGCTAAAACACGTCGTTCAAATGCCGCTGTGTTTGATATTTCGGGGGTAATGCTTCAAATGAGTTACGTCCAAGCCGAAGAACAACTTTTAAAGCGCGGATATAAGAAAACAACGCAAAAAATGGATGTGCCGAATTTTATTCGTTGGCGCAATGAAGAAAAATGCCGAAATCAGGGTGTTGTCGGTTATGAACGTTTAGAAAACTGCATTATTTTGCTTGCAAAAAAAGAAAACTACTATTTTATCTCTCAGGCAACTTTTAATAAGTTTGATACCAAAGAAACGGTTGAGATTTTTCTGTCTTCCACTTTTACGAATAATAAAATTTATAGAATCACATACAAAACAGAAGCTGCCAACATGACGGGCAACAGCTCCAAGGCCGTTTATTTGCGCAACCTAAAGGTGTTTGATTTTTGGAAAAAGATCAATCAAAAATATGGTGTTCCCGATAACAAAGAAGATGTTATTTGGGGTTTGGGCTCTGGCAAACCGTATTTGCAAGCCGTTACCGGTTTTTTGAAACTTGAAGATCCTGTCTTGCAAGAGCTTGATGCAACGCGTATGTCGCGCGAGGATCAACGTTTTATTCATTCAGATATATATACATTTTAGAGGTTTTTGATGACAACATATTTACCAACCGAAATTGCCGAACTCATATGCACACGTATCAGTCATGATTTAATCGGCAATATGGGCGCGATTTCTAATGCAATGGAGCTTTGGGAAGATGATCCGTCTGATGTTGCGGATTTAAAGCCTCTTTTAGAAAACAGTTCGCAAACTCTTGCGGC
>DPKR01000001.1 GCA_003542415.1 Alphaproteobacteria bacterium
CCGGATGAAGTGATTGAAGCCTGCAGCGAAAAGGGACTCAAAACTGTTTCTTTGGGATTAAAATTTGCAAAAACAGGTGTTGTGATTAATAACCAAATATATGAAGTTTCATCGTTGCACAAAAATATGAGAGCCAGCCAAAAAGATTCTGACCTTTCTTTTACAGATGACTGGAATGCAGACGCTTCAACGCGCGATTTGACAATCAATGCTGTTTATGCTGACGAACACGGCAATGTTTTTGACTATTACAACGGTATTAATGATTTGGAAAAAGGGGTTGTTCGATTTATCGGTTCGGCTGATGAAAAAATAAAAGAGCAACCGATTCGTATTTTACGTTTTTTTAGGTTTTTTTCAATTTTTTCAAAAAAAGATATTGATTTGAAAGCTTTGAAAGCTTGTGTTGAGAATAAAGAACTTTTAAAAACAGTTGCGATAGAACAAATCAGAGATGAGTTTTTTAAGATTTTAATGACGAAAAATGCCGCAAATGTGATTGAAATAATGAAAGAAAATGATATTCTCTCTTTCTTGTTTCCAAAAAAAAGCAATCCGGAAAATTTGGAAAAATTAAATAAGCTGATAGAAAAAAACGGTCTACAAGCAGATGTGGTCAGGAGACTTTTTGTTTTGTTTGAACCGGATCAGGAACTTGCAGAATCTTTAAGCTTGAGGTTAAAACTCACAAAAATACAAAAATCAAGGCTTGTTAATCTTTCAAGATTTATATTTAATGAAGCAAAAATTGATGATTTGCTTTATATTAAAAAAGTGGTGTTTTCACATTCAAAAGATTTTGTGAAAGATAAAATTTTGATTGCGCTTATCAACAACCACAAAGAAGATGCGGATATTAAAGAGTTGTTTCAAAAAATAGATGAAATGGATGTGCCTGTCTTTCCGTTAAATGGCAAAGACTTGATTGAACTCGGCTTAAAAGATTGTGCCCCGTTTAAAGAAATTATGGGCAGCTTAAAAAATATATGGCTGGAATCAGGTTTTACTTTGAGTTCTGAAGAATTAAAAAACAAAGCAAAATTAATGATCAAACAATAAATTAATCATAAGCTCCGTATGTTGTATATAAACGATCACGATTTGAAGAATGTTTGCCGACGGTGCAGGACGATGTTAAGGCAACAAGAAACAAAATGAAGAAAACTTTTTTCATTTTAAAGCACCGTTTTGAAAGCAAAAAAGACAACAACTAAAATAAAAATACGCGCTAAATGACGAAGCCAAACGCTTTTATCATATTCAGCCGAGCTGCGCCAAATTCCCATCACTAAAATAATACTGTAAAAAGTTAAAAAAGCAAGAATTGTAAAATAGGTAATTGTTAAAAAAAGCATGGTATTATCCATGTTGATAAAAGAAAAGACCGTGCGATAATATTCACCGAGTTTTAAGCCGTCAAGTTTATGGATAAGAAAAATACGGAAAAGGTATAAAATAAACGTGATGAGAAATTCCCCCCAAACACCGTATTTCCAAAACATTTCTTTTAATTCAAACTGACCGTGTAAAATTTTTGCAAACATTACCGTCTCCTTTAAGAAAATTAAACATTAGAAGCATAATAAGGCTTTTTTGTTAAAATTTGGTTATGAGTTTGATATATGGTTTGATTCCTAATTGCTTTTGTATAGAGGCAATATATTCGGAAATTTCAGACCAATTACTCCATTTTTCAATAAAAGATTTGGCCGTTTCAGACGATTTTGAAAGCTGGACGGAAATTGTGTCGGTAAGCAATTGATACATCACTTCTGTTATTTTATCAAAGTTGATATGGAGTTTGTTTTCTCCATCAAATGAAATAACACCATATTCTTTGAGGTAGTTAAATTCAATTAAATCAGCCACACGGTGCGGTTTTGACAACACGGGTTTGGCTCTTAAAAAAAGGCTGATAATCCATGTTGTATAAATTTGTTTTAATTCTTCTTCGGTATATGTGCCGAATTTGTGCGCAACATCTGACATAAAAGCAATTGAAATGGTGTTGGCTTTGTGTTCTTCGATGGTGTGAGCATAAATACCTAAAGCATTTTTAAACGAGCTGTCAGGCCCGAGCGAATGCCCGTTTTCATGACCGATAACAAAATGATGACGCATTTCTTTGCGATAATATTGATGAAGCTCGGGAGAAACAAGTGCATCAAGCAACTTTCTAGCACGTTCGGGATCTTCGGAAAAACGAACTTGACGGTGATAAACATTGCGTCTGCCACCGCCTGTTTTAACAGATAATTTATCATCATTTGGGAGGTTTTGAGCAGTAGTAATGCCGCCGCGACACATTGCATAATCGCCGGTTAAAGCTATTAAATCAACATCAACCATTGTTTGTTTGGAATTTTTTTCGATTTTTTGTGTATATTGATCATTTAAAGGCATTTTTTGAGCAATATACGGCAAAGTGTCTTTCGATTTTAAAATCAAATCAGTGCCTTGTTTGTTAACGATTCCGACACGACAACCTAAAGTGTCTTTAGGATTGACATCAATTTGATGCAATTCAAGCAATTTTTTAAGTTCGGGGTTTTCAAAAACAGTGCCGGTAAATTCGTCTTCATAGTTTTCACGGCTGATGGTAAATTCGAGATTATTAAATTGCAGAACAGCCCAATGTTTGTCGGCAAGCATATCCATATCTTCATTGTTTTGTAAGAAAGCTTGAGCCTGCCAACCTAAATAATCTTCAAATTCGTGTTCGGTTGTATAGTGTGCGGCAACTTCCAATTCGTTTGCAATAAGCGAAAATTCGTTTTTAAAATATGCCGTATAATCAATTGCATAAAGCTCGTCGGCACGGCGTCTGACCATGGTGCGATTGGATAGGATCTTTTTAATTTCTTCGATTTTGCCTCTCTCAAACATTTTGATGAGAATTTGGTGAAATTCTTCCATTTTCAAATCTGCGGGGTAAAAATTTTTACCGCTCGTTTGATGAACGCCTTTAAAAATTTCAACAGGTTTGGGTTTGATACCGTTTAAGCCGGCAACACCGTTCAGGCTCTTAAACAGAATATAGGCATTTTGTTCTGCTTCTGAGGGGTTTTTGAGATTTTCAAAAGCCTTTTTAAAACTTAAATTAAGCGGATGATCCTGCTCAAGCGCAACATCGTTGATGATTTTTGCGGCGTTAATCAGGTGAGAAAGTGCTTTTTGATCAGCTTCGGGCAGGGTTTGATATCCTTCAAAATCAGGGCCGATAAGCTCAATTTTGCGCATTTGGTGAGAAACAATATCTTCAAGTTCTTCATTGCTTAAATTAAGTTCATAACCGTTGATGGCCATTTTTGATCTCCGTTAAATTGATATGGGGTTGAAGTTGTAATCTTTCGGCAGCTTTTAAGGCAGAGGGGTGTGAAAGAAAGTGAAGAGGATTTAAGAAAACAACAAGCTTGTTTTGATTTAAAAATTGTTCGATTTCTGGAGTTGAAATATCACAAGTCTCTTCGATAACAGTTGAAAAACGAGA
>DPKR01000087.1 GCA_003542415.1 Alphaproteobacteria bacterium
TCCAAACGGCATTGCCCTCGGATTTTCCCATCTTCTTGCCTGCCGAATCGGTCAAAATCGGGCTTGTGAACCCGAAAAGCTCAACATTATAGCGACGGCGTCCGAGTTCTGTGCCGGAGGTGATGTTTCCCCATTGATCTGCCCCTGCGATTTGCGCACGGCAACCATAGCGCTGATTTAAAACGCAAAAATCATAGCCTTGCAAAAGCTGATAATTAAACTC
Source organism: Alphaproteobacteria bacterium (assembly GCA_003542415.1). Classification (GTDB taxonomy): domain Bacteria; phylum Pseudomonadota; class Alphaproteobacteria; order RF32; family CAG-239; genus UBA1254. The sequence continues at coordinate 224 of DPKR01000087.1, forward strand.
TAAAAAGCTCATTGGCTGCTCACGTTCCAAACGCGTTTTGACGCTATCCATCGTGAGCATATGATTAACCGAATAGCATGTGCCGATATCGCGCAAAAATTCAAGGTAGTTGATGGATTTAAACCAATCCCAGTTATCAACCATTTCAGCACCGTTGCGCACATTTGAAAAATCAAGAAAAGTTTTAAATGATTTTTTTAAGCCTTCAGCATTGTGTTTTAAGGTTTCTTCGCTTAAAAACGGACGAAGTTTATCTTTGCCGGACGGATCGCCGATGCGCGCTGTTGCTCCGCCGACAAGCGTTAAGGGTTTATGACCGCATTTTTGAAACCAACGCATCATCATCACCGGCACAATATGGCCCACATGAAGACTGTCACCCGTCGGATCTGAACCTAAATAGCCAACGGCAGGCACGCCCTTTTGTTCGCACTCATAAAGATAGGCATCAAAGCCCTCTAAATTGGTGCATTGATTGAAAAAGCCGCGCTCGAGCATAATATTTAAAAATTCAGATTTGACGTTTGCCATTTTTCTTTCCTTGAAATTCAAAATTGATGGCATAGTAACGCAACATTTTTAAGATTGCAAGAGGGTTTTTAGGAAATCAAATTAATATTCACGAATCATTAAATTTAAATAGCAAGAGCCCTCTTTGCATTGTGTTGTACAGTCTTCTGCAATCTTGGAAATTGTTGCGCCATCTCCTTCATATGGGTATTCATATCCATCTGCTCCGATTCTAAGATATCCTGAAGGTTTTACCCATTCTACTGGAATAACTCTTTCCCAGTGAACAGAACAAAAAGCAATACATGATTTTGCATCAGTAAAATTAACAAAAACCATCCCTTCTAAATAGGGCGAATTAAAAAGGTCTAGCTCCAAAACACCTATTGGTAATTGGCAAGCCGAAGATGTCCAGCGAGTATTTACTGTTGTTTCTTGACATTGGTTCAGAATACCGTATTTTACTATATTTGTTGCGTTATCAATATTTACCGCAAAATCTTCAGCTCCTAAATTTTGTTGATCCATTTCTGCCAATCGTTGTAAGACCCCTTGAAATATATCAATTGTTTGGTTGACTTTATGACGAAACATTGCTTTAGAATAACCAGCCAAAGCGCCGGCAGACAAAACGCCGATAATAGCGAGAACACCGAGCATTTCAACCATGCTTCTGCCAAAAGATTCTGAAGAGATTGCCGGATCCGGTCGGCTTTTTGCCGACACGTCCGGCAATGAGAATTGACATGTGTGAGGTATATTTTTCATAATTCATTTCCTTTCTAAAGATGCCATAAAAAAAATCGCCTTGAACCGAAATCCAAAGCGGGAGCTAAAAGAACTGCCAAAACACAGTTTGTTTTATTCGTGGCAATAGCCCTTATTTCAACAACTCCCTTATCTAAGGAGTGTGTGTTTTGGAAGTGTCTTTTAAACACCGCAACCATTTCGGTTACATGAATACTATCTCATACAATCAAATAAATTGCAATCATATTTTGCTTATTATAACGAATTTTTAATGCTTGTTGCCTAGGATAGAGCATAAAGAAAGGTTTGAATAATATGATGATAAAACCCTTAAATGTTTTGGCGCTTATGAGCGGAACATCGATTGATGCAATCAAATATGCCTTGATTTCAACGGACGGAGTGGATATTTATCACGAATATTTGGTTGGAAACATCCCCATCCCTGAGTTTTTGCGCTCAAAAATTGAGCTTATATCAGGCAAAAACATCAACCAGCCTGATGATAAGGTGTTGATTGAGACGGTCGAAAACGATGTGACAAACATGATGTGCGATATTATTCGGGAAATAAGCTCTTCAAACGCACAGAACATTGATTTAATAGGCATTGAAGGCCCCACTATTGCGCATGATGCCAAAGCTTTATACACCTATCAACTCGGCAAGGGGCAAGCGATTTTTGATGAATTTAAAATCCCCGTTGTTTCACATTTTCACAATGCAGATGTTGCAAACGGCGGACAAGGCGCTCCTTTAACCGCAACTTATTACCACGCACTCGCACAACATCTTGAAAAACCGGCGCTATTTATCAATATCGGCGGGGTCAGTTCTTTAACGTATATCGGCAATTTTGGCGAAATGATTGCTTTTGACTGCGGACCTGGCAACGCCATTCTCAACCATTTTATGAAAAAACACGCACATGTGGCCATGGATTACAATGGGCAAAGAGCTGCTCTCGGACAGGTTCATACAAAAATTGTGAACAGCCTGATGAAACACGAATTTTTTGAAAAGTTGCCGCCAAAAGCACTTGATCGAAATGCATTTAAAGACAAAGAAGAACATTTTGAAGGTTTGAGCATTGAAGACGGCGCAGCAACGATTGTGGATTTTATTGCTGGAAGTATTCAAAAGGCCGTACAAACCTTTTTGCCCGCAAAGCCGGAATCTGCTATGATTTGTGGCGGCGGGGCTTTGAACCCGACGCTTGTCAGAAATTTGAAACAAAAGCTCAAGGCTGATGGAATCAACGCATTTGTCTTGCATGATGAAATCAAACCAAACGATGCGAGCGCTTTTGCTTTTTTGGCTGCCAGAAGATTTTATAATCTGCCGATTACGTTTCCTTCAACCACAGGTGTCAGCGCACCGATGACTGGAGGCAAACTTTATAAAAGGGAAGAAATAAAATGAAGAATGTTATTGAAACTGTTAATTTGTGCAAATTTTACGGTGACATCAAAGCTGTTCAAGATTTTAATTTCAGCGCACAAAAAGGAGAAATTATTGCCCTTTTAGGTCCGAACGGTGCCGGAAAATCAACACTCATGAATATGATTACAGGATTTTTAAGCCCGACTTCGGGAAAAATATTTGTTAATGGAGAGGATATCAGCAAAAATCCTCTCAAAGCAAAGGCGCAAATCGGATTTTTGCCCGAAGGGGCCCCGATATATCCGGATATGACAGTCAAAATGTTTTTAAAATATATGGCAGATTTAAGAGGAGCATCTGAGGATGATTTAGAACGTGCGATTGAGCTAGCACACACTCAAGAGGTTTTATCTCAAAAGGTTGAAACACTTTCCAAGGGGTATTTAAGGCGTGTGGGGTTTGCACAAAGTATTTTATCTAACCCACCGATTTTGCTCCTTGACGAACCGACAGACGGCCTAGACCCTAATCAAAAAGAGCATATGAGAGAGCTTATACATCAAATGAGCAAAGATAAAACCATTTTGATTTCAACACACCTTTTAGATGAAGCCGAAGCAATATCTTCGCGCGTGGTTATTATCAATCATGGCAAGATAATGATTGACGGAAATTGTACTGAAATATTTAAAAAAACAAACACAAAGACTTTAGCTGATGCGTTCAAAAAACTGACAAAGGAGTAAAAGAATGCGAAACTTATGGATTGTTTTTAAAAACGAGCTGATGCGCTATTTTATTTCGCCTCTTGCTTATATCTACCTAATGAGTTTTTTGCTTTTAAATGGTGTCGCAACATTTTATTTCGGGCATTTATTTGAACGCGGTCAGGCATCGCTCTTTTATATGTTTTATTTTTTGCCATGGCTTTATTTGCTCTTTTTGCCGGGGATTTCAATGCGTCTTTGGGCAGAAGAATTCAAAAGCAAAAGCATTGTGCAAATCATGACAATGCCGGTCACACTTCCGACACTTGTTTGGGGAAAATTTTTAGCTTCACTTGTTTTTTGCCTGCTCGCACTTTTGCTCACATTTCCCTTTGTGATAACTGTTTATGTTTTAGGGCAGCCTGACGGCGGGGTTATTTTTCTTTCATATCTTGCAGGGGCTACTTTGGCCGGTGCTATGCTTGCGATTTCACAAACGATGTCTGCCTTAACAAAAAACCAAGTAATTGCGCTTGTTTTAGCCGTTATTGCAAACCTTGTTTTCTTTTTCAGCGGATTTGAATTTGTGCTTTCAT
>DPKR01000086.1 GCA_003542415.1 Alphaproteobacteria bacterium
AGCGGATTTGAATTTGTGCTTTCATTTTTCAGGCTCTTTTTGCCTGATTATATGATTGACACCATAGCCTCATTTAGCTTTTTGACACACTTTAACAGTTTGATAAACGGGCTTTTAGAGTGGCGTGATGTGTTGTTTTTTGCTTCAATTATCATTTTATTTAATTTTATGACAATGCTGATTGTCAGTTTTAAAACCGCCGGAAGCTCTTTTTGGCTTAAATCTACAAACAAATGGGTTTATGCTTGCGCTATCTTTTTAATGCTTATCGGATTTATGGGGTTTAATTTGCTTGCAAACAACTTAACTCGTGGCACACAATTTGACTTCACTCAAGAAAAAACATGGACCTTAAACAAAGATAGCGTTCACGTGCTTGAAAATTTGCCGGAAAATGTGACGGCTAAGCTCTATTTTTCAAACATTTTATCAAAAAGAAACCCTGACTTGAGACAGATGTTTGACAGGGTTAAGATGCTCCTTGAAAACTATAAAACAGCCTCAAACGGAAAATTTAACTACCGGATTTATCATCCGCAAAACCTAGATGACAGCGAGGACAAGGCTATTTCTGACGGGCTTCAGGCCATTCCGCTGATTGACATTAATCAAAATGCGTTATTCGGGCTTTCAATTACGGATAGTTTAGACAACAAAGAAGTTATTCCCTACCTTTCTCCAGAACGATTGAGTTTTTTGGAACAGGATTTAACAAGCTTAATTTATCGTCTTTCGCACAAGAAAAAAACAGTCGGAGTGATTTCAAGCTTGCCGATTTTAGGGGGGGCAAGCGAAAATGACAGCATAATGTTGCAACCTTTTGAAATCAGCAAAAAAATTGGAGAGTTATATCACTTAAAGCTTATACAAAAGCCTGAAGATTTTGATGAACGGCCGGATTTATTGTTGATTATTCATCCGAAGTCTTTATCTGATGAAATGGTTCAAAAAATCCGTCAATATTCTCAAGATTTTGGGAAAATCTTGCTTCTGCTTGATGGAGCAGCCGAAGCTCAACGCTTATACATGAATACGGCAAATCCTTACGGCGCTTCCGAGCTTGGCGGGTTAGATAATTTTTGGGGTTTCAAATTTTATAGTGACTATGTTGTGGCTGATTTGAAAAACTCCATTACCGTTGATGCAACCAGCAATTATAAGACTAATCCGGCATATACCCAAGATGTTATTCAATTTAAGCTCAGCGAAAACAATTTTAATCCGTTCAGTAGCATTACAAAAAACCTGAAATCGTTGATGATGACATCAGCAAGTGTTATTATGCCGCTTGAAAATGCAGAAATTAATTTTATGCCGCTTTTGATGGCAAGTGATGATTCCGCTTTGATGCCGATCAGTGTGGTTTATAACGGGCTTAATCCGCGCCAGATTTTAAGCTTCTATCAAAAAGATGAAAATGTTAAATTTTTGGCGGCATATATTCATGGTCGCAATCCGAAAAATCAATTCGATTTGATTGTTGCAGGCGATACGGATTTTATTTATGACAGTTTTTGGGGATCAAAACAAAACTTTTTGGAAGAGAGTTATTTTGTGCCCTTGTTTAACAATGCAGATTTTATCTTAAACGCACTTGACTTTTTGGCAAATGATAAGACATTGCTTGATTTGCGCGGGAAAGGTGCAAAAAACAGGCCTTTTAACAGTTTGGAAAATTTGCGCAAACAAAGTATTTTTGAATATAAAGTCAAAGAAGAAGAAATATTTCAGCGTATTGAAGAGACAAAGCTTAAATTGCAAGAAGTTTGGAACAAACGCGATTTTGAAGAGCGGGAAACCTTTACGCCTGACGAGCTTTCGCTGATTTCAAACATCAAAAAAGAGCTCAATACATTGCGCTTAAATTTATCTGATGTGCGCTCACTTTCAACTTCAAAAATTGAGAAAATTGCACTTAAAACAAAGCTTGTCAACATTTTTGCCGTGCCTTTGATTTTGAGTCTTTGTTTAATCATTATCATTTTACTACGAAGACCTCGCGTGCAAAAAACAAAATCGGAAAAACATCTTAACAAAGAACTCGGCAAAATTGCAGCTCTTTGTTTGTTGCTTCTTGTTTGCGGCTTACTTACTTCTTTTATGAACAATTTATCTGAAATAGAACAATATGAGGGCAAACCTATTTTTCCGAAACTTGCAAATGAAATTAATCAAATTAAAGAAATCAAAATAAGCACTCATGACAAGGCATTAACTTTTGTTTTAAAAGATGGTTTATGGGGCTTAAAAGAACGTCCTGAAATCCCTGTTTATCAGGAAAGAATTCGCAGTTTTTTAAGCGCATTAATTGAGGGAACACTTTATGAAAAAAAATCAGACAGGGCCGAAAATCTTTCCGCCTTCGGATTGACACCGACGGAAATTGAAGGATCTGTTGCAACACGTATTGAACTCTTTGCGGACAACGGGGCTCTTATTGAGGGCATGGATGTCGGCAAATATGATATTGAACTTGGACGCGGCGGCAGTGCGGCTTATATTAAATTTGACGGGAAATTTCAAGTGTGGAAGGCTGAAATTGAACTCGTTGATTTATCTCTTGACCCTGACTTGTGGACATATAGCCATTTGTGGGATTTGAGGTTTGGGCGCCTGTTCAAAATCAATGGGCAGGAAGATGAAGCTTTGATTGCCGAATATATGAAGCATTTTTTAAACTCAACATTTAAGAGCACTGCCCAAAATTTGCACCAAAAGAAAAAAATTGCCGGCTTTATGCTGGATGTTGAAAATGGTGTTACGGCAAAAATCGATATTTATCAAGAAGATCAAAAATATTTTGCAAAATATAAGTTTGAAGGTGAAAATGTCAATAAACATATCGAACTGTTTGATAAATCTGCACAAATGTATTATTTTGAGATTGATGCTGAGGATTGGGAGAAAATAAAAAATGTCAACAACCTGGCCAAAGGAAAAAATCGAACATTATAAAAAATATGCCGTGATTGCAAGCGTTGCGCTTTCAACTTTGCTTTTTTTGATGAAAATATTTGCCTCACTTGCAACAGGCTCTCTTGCTATTTTATCATCTCTTGTTGACAGTTTATCTGATATTGTGGCTTCTGTTGTTTCGTTTGTTGCTGTGAAATTTTCACTGAAACCGGCTTCTTGTTCGCACCGTTACGGATATTTCAAAGCGGAACATTTAAGTGCACTTGTGCAAGCAGCTTTTATTGCCGGATCAGGTATGTTTGTTTTGTATAGCGGAATCGACAGATTTTTACACCCCGTGATTATTGAACAAACGGGAATCGGCATTTTTGTGATGGTTTTAAGCCTTGTTTTGACGGTTCTTCTTATTTCGTTTCAAAAATATGTCGCAAAACATACAAATTCTATGGCCGTTAAAGCGGACAGTGCACATTATGTTGTTGATGTTTTAACAAACAGCTCCATTATTTTATCATTAGTGGTTATAAAGGCTTTTAATATCAGTTGGTTTGATACCTTAATTGCTGTTTTGATTGCTCTTTATCTGCTTTGGTATGCTTTCCAAATTGCTTATGAAGCCGCTCAGACGTTACTAGACAAAGAGCTTGATAAAGATATCAGGCAAAATGTTTTGAGGCTTTTGAAACAACTTGACGGAATCAAAGGAGTTCATGATTTAAGGACGCGTGATTTAGGCGGTGTTTATTATTTTGAGCTACATATCGAAATGGATGGGAGCTTGTCGCTTTTAGAAGCTCATCAGATTACCGAATCTGCAGAAAACGCAATCAAACAGGCTTATCCCCACGCGCAGGTTCTTATACATCAAGATCCGTTTGGTATTAAGGAAGAACGATTGGATGATTTATTTGATAATTGCGAGATTTAAAAATGACAACACAAACCGATAAAAAACCGCTTTATTTAGGCCACAGAGAAAGACTGAGAGAACGTTTTTTGAAAGACGAAGGCGCCTCCATGGCCGATTATGAGTTTTTGGAACTGATTTTGACTTATGCGATTTTAAGACGCGATGTGAAAGACGACGCAAAAAAATTGATTGCATATTTCGGCTCTCTTGCAAAGGTTTTGGCTGCATCTGAAGAGGCTCTTAAAGAATATGGTTTAACGCAAAACACCATTGTTTTGTTTAAAAGTATTCTTGTTGCCAGCAAACGTTTGGGCGGAGCTCGCTTGAAAGAAACGCATTATGCCGTTTATAAAGAGTTTGATTATGTGTTGGATTATTGCAAGGCGGCTGTTTTTGATGCAAAAGTTGAAGAATTTCATGTGATGATGCTTGATAAAAAATTGCACTTAATTGAAGACAGGCTCATTCAAAGAGGTGGTGTTGACGAAGTTCCCGTTTATACACGAGATGTGGTTAGAAATGTGTTGGAAACACACGCTACATCTGTTGTTTTATATCATAACCACCCGAGCGGAGATTGCGAGCCTTCAAAAGACGATGTTTTGCGCACGCAAGAAATTATTGAGGCCCTTGCACCGCTCGACATCAAAGTTTGCGACCATATTATCGTTTCAAGAGATAATTATTACAGTTTTCACGACCACAAACTTGCAGGGCTTTAGCAAAAAGAAATCCCCAATTTTTGAGATCGGGGATTTTTCTTTTTAGAAATGATCATCACATTTTCTGATCAACTCTTCAATATTCTCAGGCGGCCAACCCGGTGTTTCCATACCGAGGTGGATACCCATCTTTGCTAAAACTTCTTTGATTTCGTTTAAAGATTTACGACCAAAGTTCGGTGTGCGAAGCATTTCAGCTTCTGTCTTTTGAACCAAATCCCCGATATAAACGATATTATCATTCTTCAAGCAGTTTGCCGAACGAACAGAAAGCTCAAGCTCTTCAACCTTCTTCAAAAGATTACGATTGAACGGCAACTCTTCTTTAATGTCTTCAATATCGTTTTCCGGTTCATCGAAATTGATGAACGGTTTTAACTGATCTTGCAAGATGCGTGCTGCGAAAGCGACGGCATCTTCAGGAGTGACAACACCATTTGTTTCAACAACCATTGTTAATTTATCGTAGTCGGTAATTTGTCCGACACGTGTGTTTTCAACCTTGTATGAAACCTTTTTAACTGGTGAATAAATTGCATCAACCGCAATAACACCGATTGTTGAATCAGAAGACTTGTTTTGATATGCAGGAACATAACCTTTACCTGTTGTGACGGTTAATTCCATTGAAATTTTGCCACCGGCATCAAGATTGCAGATAACATGATCAGGATTCATGATTTCAACATCGTGTCCTGTTTCAATCATAGAAGCGGTAACCGTGCACGGACCTTGCGCTTCAAGATACATCGTTTTTTGACCTTCGCTATGAACAGCGACAGCCAAACCTTTGATATTCAAGACAATGTCCGTTACATCTTCACGAACGCCTTCAATAACTGAAAATTCATGCAAAACACCATCAATTTTGATTGCTGTGACGGCACCGCCCTGTAATGAGGAGAGCAAAACTCTTCTCAAGGCGTTGCCAAGTGTCAAACCAAAGCCTCTCTCAAGGGGTTCTATAACTATTTTAGATTTGTTCAGACCTTCGGAATTAACTTCTAAATTAGTCGGTTTAATAAGTTCTTGCCAATTTTTTTGAATCACCGGAGTACCCTCTTAAAATTAAAGTATTAACTAAAAAAACAAAAAGCCCAGCGGAGATATAAAACCAATCTCCGCCAGCTAAATAAAAAAACTATACGCGACGACGTTTTCTTAATCTGCAGCCGTTGTGCGGAATCGGGGTTACATCACGAATAGATGTGATTGTAAAACCGACAACCTGCAACGCCCTGACGGCAGATTCACGTCCAGAACCCGGACCTTTAACTTCAACTTCTAAAGTTGTCATGCCGTTTTCTTGAGCCTTTTTGCCAGCTTCTTCAGCGGCTACCTGTGCGGCATAAGGGGTTGATTTGCGCGAACCCTTAAAGCCTTGTGCACCGGCTGTTGACCAAGCAACGGTGTTGCCTTGAGCATCCGTAATGGTTACTCTGGTGTTGTTAAAGGTGGAATTCACATGGGCAACGCCGGATGTGATATTCTTTTTTTCTTTTTTCTTAACACGTTGTGTTGCTGCTTTTGCCATTATACCCTCACTTATTTCTTCTTATTGGCAACAGTTTTACGTTTACCTTTACGGGTACGCGCATTTTGTTTTGTGCTTTGTCCGCGAACAGGCAAGCCTTTACGATGCCTCAAACCTCTGTAACATCCGAGATCCATTAATCTCTTAATGTTCACGCCGACTTCACGACGAAGTTCACCCTCAACCAAATAGTCGCGGTCAATCACTTCACGAAGCTTTAAAACTTCTTCATCGCTTAAGTCTTGCACGCGGCGGTCCATCGAAACACCAGATTTTGTGCAAATGTCTTGAGCAGTTTTACGTCCAATACCAAAAATATAGGTCAAAGCGACCTCTACCCTTTTGGCACTTGGGATATTTACGCCAGCTATACGAGCCAAATTAATTCTCCATTATCAATAAATAAACATTCAAAAAGTTGATCACCACTTTTCAAAATTAAGCGGATTATATTAAAATTTTTTTGAGAGTCAATAGGTTTTTTTAAAGTTTTTAAAACTTTTTGCATTTTTCATTTTATGGCTCAAATAAACTTTATTTATTAATTCCAAAATACTAAAAAAGGCGGGGATATATCCCCACCCTTTCAGGAGTTAAAAAATGAAAACTCTTATCTTGCTAAAATATTAAGCAATTTCTTGTTTGCATCTTCAAGCGAAATGTTGTCACAAACGGCAACTTCTGATGCCAACCTGTCAAATGCCTGCTCATAAATTTGGCGCTCACTGTATGACTGTTCGGCCAAATTTTCTTGACGATACAAATCGCGCACAACTTCAGCCACAGCAATCGGGTTGCCGGAGTTGATTTTGTTTTCATATTCTTGTGCACGGCGCGACCACATAATCTTTTTGACTTTCGGTTTGCCTTTTAAGGTTTCTAAAGCCTCATTCATTGTTGAGCTTTCGGAAATTTTGCGCAAACCGACATGATCCACTTTTTGAAGCGGAATACGCAATGTCATTTTGTCTTTATCAAAATTAACAACTAACAACTCAAGTTCAGAACCGGCAATGGTTTGCTTTGAGATGTCGGAAATTTTGCCGACGCCATGTGTCGGATAAACAACGTATTCGCCGGAATTAAATGATACGGTCGGTAATTTTTTGATACTCATTTGCCTTTTCCTATATTTATTTTTTTATCAAAACACGACTCGTTATACCACATTTTAAAGCAAAAATCTAGTCTAAATTTTAAAAAAATTAAATTTTTGGAAAGAGTTTCGTTTGGCGCAAGGCTTCACCCACCACCATAACCGCTGAAACTGCCACATTTATGGAACGTGCATTTTTGTTCATCGGAATAAGAAGGCGCGCATCTGCAAGCTGGTGAACCGCTTCCGGCACACCGGCGCTTTCGCGCCCCATTAAAATAATGTCATTTTCCTTAAATTCAAATTCCGTATAAGGCTTTGAAGCATGGGTGGTGAGCAAAATAATGCGCCCGTATTCATCTTTATGCTCTGCGCGATAGCTTAAAAAATCATCCCAAGAGGCATGACGTTTAAAATTGGCAAGTTCCAAATAATCCATTCCTGCACGTTTCAAGCCTTTGTCATTAAACAAAAAGCCGCATGGTTCGATGATATCCATCGGCAAATCAAGGCACGCCGATAATCTTAAAAGCGTGCCCGTATTTTGCGCGATATCCGGCTGAAAGAGCGCCAAGCGCATGACTAGTTTTGTCCTTGTCTTGCTTGTTTTGCTGCGTAAACAGCCGCAAAATCAACAGGCGTTAACATCATCGGCGGCAAACCGCCTTCCATTAAACATTGGGTCACAATGTTGCGAGCAAACGGGAATGTCAATCTCGGAATTTCGATATTCAAAATCGGATCTAAATGCTGTTCAGGAACAGTTAAAGTAACAACCGCAGAATATGTTAGCTCCAAAATGAAGAGTTTTTTGCTCTCAAGGTCACCATTTAAAGCTAAATTCAAATCGACGATGTATGTATTTTCTTCTAACTTTTCTGTTTCAACCGAAACATCAACCCTAAGCTGAGGCTGTTTTGTCAGCTCCTTAAAAATTTCCGGTGCATGCGGAATTTCGAGTGACAAATCTTTAATGTATTGACTGTTAATCATAAGAGTCGGCTGTTGTTGTTCTGCCATTTTTATTACCTTTCTTAAAAAATGATTTTTTCTAAGGTTTTACATTAAATATTTTTGCTCGTCAAATGAAATATAATACTTGATAATAATTCTTAAACTCTTTATATATATATTCAACTTGACGGGTTATTATGAAGGAAGAAAAATGGCTGCATATATGGATTTGATTTTTTTGGGACTTGTCGTTGCTCTTATTTTATATAGGCTCAACAATGTTTTAGGGACACGTCCGGAGCGCCCACAAATCAAAATTGTGAGCAAAAAAGAATTTGATAAAATTTATGATATGATTCAGGGCAAAATCAAAGAAGATGAAAAATTTGCCGATATCAAAATGCCCCAAACGGCTGCCGACGAGGTTTTAAGCAGTATTGACGGATTTAGCAAAGAATCCTTTTTAAAACGCGCGTCAAAGGCTTTTGAAATGGTGTTGGAAGCTTTTGCGAATCGCGATATAGAAACACTTAAAATGCTCACAACATCAAAACTTTACAAAAAATTTGAGGCCATTATCAAAGAACGGGAAGAGCAAAATATCAGCGCTGAAGATGACTTGATCCGTATTTGCGAGATGGAAATTGTTGATGCTAAAATCAGCAGCAAAAATATTGCTCAGATTTCAGTCAAGTTCCAGTCAGAACAGGTTAATGTTTTGAAAAACGCACAAGGTGAAATTATTGAAGGTGATGAAAATTTTGTGCAACAAATCACAGATGTATGGACCTTCGAAAAAGATTTGAACAGCAACTCGCCGGTTTGGCTTTTAAACTCAACAAAGAAAAATTAATGAAAAAATTCGGACTACTTTTTTTGATATTTTTAACAGCCGCTTGTGCGCTTAAAAAAAATGCGACACAAGAAACCGGCGTAGGCTTAAAGCAGGCCAGCTTTTCTGATTTGAACGGCTTTGAAAATGATAAAATCAGTGAAATCTCAAATGCTTTTGATTTAAGCTGCGAATCGATTAAAAAAAATCCTGCGGTTTTAGAAAAAGGCGAAATTAAAATTAAGCCACAGGCTTATTTATACGCTTGTGAAAAATTTGAAAGGTTGAAGCTCAAAAACGACGATGTGCTTAAGGCTTTTTTCAAAACAAACTTTACACCCTATCTTGTGAGCTACAACGGACAAGCACAAGGAAAATTTACATCTTATTATGAGGCAGAGCTCAAAGCTTCAAAAACAAAACACGGCAAATATCAATATCCGATCTACGGCAAGCCGAAAGATTTGATTGAAATCAATCTAAAAGATTTTGATGACAGCCTGCCCGACAAACGCATTTTGGGACGCGTTGAAGGATCTAAACTTATTCCTTATCTCACACGCGAACAAATTGAAAAAAGCGGTATCAATGCGCCTGTGATTTTATGGGGCGATGACAAGGTTGATATCTTTTTGATGCAAATTCAAGGCTCGGCTGTCGCTTTATTAGATGACGGAACATCTGTTCGAATTTCATATGCTGACAACAACGGACATCGGTTTGTCGGAATCGGCGGATTGCTCTTAAAAAAAGGACTTTTAAAACCGGGAGAAGCCTCGATGGATAAAATCAGAAATTGGCTCAAAAACAACCCTGAAATTGCCGATGTGAACATGAACGAAAATCCGCGTTTTATTTTTCATAAAATATCTGACGCTAAAGGGCCAATCGGCGCAATGGGTGTGCCTTTGACAGCCGGGCGCAGTTTGGCCGTTGATACAAGCTTTTTGCCGCTCGGGAGCCTGTTGTGGCTTGACACGGTTGAGCCTTCGGGCAAGCCTTTGCAAAAAATGGTTGCCGCACAAGATATCGGGGCAGCTATCAAAGGGGCTGTTCGCGGCGACTATTTTTGGGGGCATGGTGAAGAAGCACTTTCAGAAGCCGGCCGCATGAACGCAAGCGGAAAATATTATATTTTGATGCCAAATGACTGATACCGAAGACGACATTTTATGGCAAGAAGTAACGGCCGGTGTGCAGAAAATAAATGCGCCAAACCGGATACAAGACAAACCCAAAAAGAAAATACGTTCAAAAAATATGTATGAAGAAGTCGGAACTTTTAAAAGTTTTCAGCATGATTTGGAATTAGGCACAACAGCCGATATTGACAAGCAGACCATGCGTCGTTTTAAGCGCGAAGAATTCGGCGTGGAAGCAAATCTTGATTTGCACGGAATGACCACAGATATGGCTTATGGGGCCGTCAGACGATTTGTTGTCAACGCATATAATCAAGGCAAGCGTGCGGTTTTGATTGTGACGGGCAAAGGGTTGCCCCACCCGGAGCAAGATGTTTTTGAAACTAAGGGAGTTTTAAAACAGCTCGTGCCGACATGGCTCAAAAGCGATGAACTTTCAGCGATGATTTTAACATTTATCCACCCCTCTCAAAAACTCGGCGGTAGCGGTGCGCTTTATATTTTGCTCAGAAGGAAAAGAGGCTAAACTTTGTGAGGCAATTTGCCGTATATGAAACCGCTGATGCAATTTGGCAAAATTGAGAGCAGATAAACGCTCAATCTCATTGCAAACGGAAAGGCAATCAACCCTCTGTTTTTTTCAACGCGATTTGCTATGATTTCGGCTGCTTTGTTTGCCTCCATAAAAAACGGCATCGGACAAGTGTTTTTATCGGTGATGCGCGAACGGACGAATCCGGGGCAAATCACGCTGACTTGTATTTTCTCTTTTTTCAAACGTTCACGCAACGCTTCGCCATAAGCCTTGACGCAAGCTTTTGTGGCACTGTATGAGGGGCAGGCAGGCAAACCATGATAGCCGGCAATTGAGGCTGTGATGGCGACGGCTTTTTTACTTTCATCTTTTCTTTGTTCAAAAATTTCGATGGCCGGTGTGATGGTGTTCAAAACGCCGAAAATATTGGTATTAAAAGTGTTGTAAACATGTTCACATGTTTCCGCCCCCGTTGAAACGCCGGCATTTGCATAAACAAGGTTTAAGGGGGCTTTTTCATCAGCCTCTTTGATAAAAGCTTCCATGGCCTCTTTATCGGTTACATCCAAAATTTTTGTATCAACTTTGATGCCGCGGTAGCGGCATTTTTCTGCCACGTTTTCCAAACGCTCTTTGTTGCGCCCACTCAAAAAAAGGTGTTCGGCGCCATGATCGGCATAATAAAGCGACAAAGCCTCGCCGATGCCTGATGAAGCGCCCGTGATTAAGATGTTTTTAAATGATGTCATGCTCTTTTCCTAGTAATTTTTTAACCTATTTTTTGTAGTATACAGCAAAATAATTTAAAAAAGGAGAACTTTTTTGAACATATCAAGTATGACCGGTTTTGCACGCACTAACGGGGCTTTTGAAAAAGATACGCTCAAATATACGTATACATGGGAAGTTAAAAGTGTGAATGCCAAAGGTTTAGATGTTAAAATCAAACTACCACTCGGATTTGAAGAAATTGAGGGCGAAGTTAAAAATCTGCTCACGCAAAAGTTTATGCGCGGCACTTTTGCAATTGCACTCAATATGCAAAGCGAATCGGAAAATTCTCAAGTGATAATCGATGCGAAACTTTTAAATACCTTAAAAGACGAAGTGGCTAAAATCTATTTTGAAAATAAAGATGTTTTTCAAAAACCCTCCCCTGCGGAACTTTTGAAAATAAACGGGGTGTTAAAGTTAAACGACAATGTATTAAATGAAGAGAGCAAAATTTTGCTCCATCGGGCTTTGTTTGAAAGCTTTGAAGAAGCTTTAGAAAAGCTTGCAAATGCTCGTTGTGATGAAGGACAAAAAATTGGCATTGCACTTTTAAAAATTTTAGATGAGATTGATGAAAAACGCACACAAGCCGAAAAAATCGCGGGTGAAATTCAGCCTCAAATCAAAGAAAAAATTTTAGAGCAAATAAAAACTTTTCTGGCAGATGCTTCTGTTTCACCGGAGCGCTTGGAACAAGAAGTTTTGTTTTATGTGATGCGCGCAGATGTCAAAGAAGAGCTTGATCGCTTAAAAGCGCATGTTTTAACAGCGCGTGAGATTTTTGAAAAAGGCGGCAACATCGGACGAAAACTTGACTTTTTATGCCAAGAGCTCAACCGTGAAGCAAACACTTTATGCTCCAAATCAATGGATTTGGATTTGACTAAAATCGGTATGGATTTAAAAGCACTTATTGAACAATTCAGAGAACAAACACAAAATATGGAGTAAACTTATGACAGAAGATATCATCAATCATTTAAGGCAAACAAGAAAAGGCGCAATGTTCATTATTGAAGCGCCGTCCGGAACCGGAAAAACAACAGTTATCAAAGAAATTTTACGCCAAGATCCGAATTTGAAGTTTTCTGTTTCAGTCACAACAAGACAAAAGCGCGAAGGCGAAGAAGAAGGCGTTGATTATTATTACATCAGCAATGAAGAATATGATGCCTTGAGAGCTGAAGACGCTTTTTATGAATGTGTGGACTCACAATACGGATCAAGATACGG
>DPKR01000118.1 GCA_003542415.1 Alphaproteobacteria bacterium
CATTCATTTATAATCCTCAAGATGTTGAAACCTATATGAGTGAGTTAATGCAATCAAATTATGACCTCATCATTTCACAAAAATGTCCGACTTTAGCAATGCAAAGAAAGCTTCAGCAAAGGCAGCTGTAACTTATAAAACCCCATTAAAAAGCAAATATTTTTATTTGCTTTTTTTATTATCTTAATATATATTGCCTTTGGAATTTGAAAGAGGATTAAAGAAAATGAAAAAGTTTTGCTTGTTTTTAGTTTTTACGGTTGGGTTGGTATTTAATGTAAAAGCCGAAGTGAGCTTTGATGCCGGGGTGTCGGTTGAAAAAGAGGCCGAAAATTCGGCAATTGCCAAAGAAGAGGCTATGAAAGATGCCTACAGACAAGCTTTTTTAAATGTTGCCGGACGTTTAACGACACAAGAAAATCTTGAAAAATTAAATGAACTTTCAGATGAGCAGATTGTCTTGTTCATCACAGAAACAAATGTTGTTGCCGAAAAAAGCTCAAAAGACGGGTATCGTGCAGATTTGAACATCAAAATCAACGGTGATTTATTAAAAGAATATATGCTTGAAAACAATATGATCGAAGTTGTCTCAGCCCCTGCTGATATTTTGCTGATCCCGACTTATGCCGATATGGAATACAGCGGCAATGTTTTATTTGAAGACGGCAATGTTTGGCGCGATATTCTCCTTTCAAAAGGGCATATCAAAGCCGGAAAATTAAGCTTTGAGGTGATTGAAGGAACCGATTCGAACAAAGCATTTTTAACAGCAGACAATGCTTTGAATATGAGCGAAGATATATATGAAAAAATCAAATTTATAAACAACTCTAAAAATGTGTGGACAGTGCATGCGGTTCGAGCCGGTTTAAACAATGTTGTTTTGGTCTTAAAACCATACGGTGGTGAAGAAAAACGTATTGTCGTCAAAGCAGGAGAGGGCGACCCGTTTGAAAACGCCATTGAAGAAATGGTTTCGTATATTGTTTATGCCATGGGGCAAAAAAATGTGGATGACAGTTCATATAAAAGTAAAATTAATGTTGTTTTTGAATATCAAAAACTCAAAGACTGGCTTGAGTTGCAAAAAAAGCTAAATGAGGTGCCTCAAATAAAAAAGATTGAAACAGGCGCTATGGAAAACGGCAAAGTGCGTTTTGGTTTGGAGTTTTCCGGCACGCTTGAAATGCTTGATGCAAGCTTGAAAGAAAATGGGCTTGAGGTTAAGTTTGAAAATGGAAGTTATATGATTAAAGAAAAGGAAGAGAGCAATGCAGACAAAATCTTGTAAAACAAACAATACACTTTCAAATTTGTGGAACAATACAAACTTTGGCGTTTGGTTTGTTTTAGGCGTTTTGCTTTGTTCAGGGCTTTATGTTTTGCGCTCGGTTTTACTGCCGTTTGTGTTGGGTATCATTTTAGGATACCTTTTTGATCCGCTTGCAACAAAGCTTGAAAAGCTCAAGATTTCAAGAACATGGGCAACAGTATTAGTGTTTTTGATTGTGGTTTTGATTGCTGTGCCGGTCATTGCGCTTTTGGTGGGTGTGATTGACAATCAGCTTTCTATTTTTGTTTCGGCTGTGCCGACATATATAGCTTCTTTTGTGCAAAAGCTGGAACCTGCAATGAAAAGTTTGCAAGAATATATTCCGGGTCTGGAAACCGACAATTTAAAAACAGCCTTTTCTCAAAACATTTCACAAACCTTTCAATTGAGCGGAAAGTTTTTACAAGGATTGTTCAAAAACGGTATGGCAATTGTGAATGTGCTTTCACTGTTGTTGATTACACCGGTTGTTGCCTTTTATATGTTGCGTGATTGGGATGTTTTTGTGAAAAAGGTCGATGCACTTTTGCCGCGTAAGTCCAAAAAGAATATTCGTGAAATATTCAAAAAAATAGATAAGGCGATTTCAGGCTTTATACGCGGACAATTGAGTGTTTGTGTGATTTTAGGCACATATTATGCTCTTGGCTTGAGGCTCATCGGGTTGGAACTCGGACTTTTGGTTGGTTTTATTGCAGGCTTGATCTCATTTATTCCGTATGTTGGAAGCATCACAGGGTTTGTGCTGAGCATTATTTTGGCTTTATCTCAATTCAGCGAATATACAAAAATTATTGAAGTGGTGCTTGTTTTTGGCATCGGGCAATTTTTAGAGGGCAACTTTTTAACCCCGAAGCTTGTTGGTGACAACATCGGTTTGCATCCGGTTTGGGTGATGTTTGCACTCCTTGCCGGCGGCGTTTTGTTAGGGTTTTTGGGGCTTATGATTGCTGTGCCTGTGGCGGCAATCGTTGCTATTTTGCTCAAAACAGGCATTGAAAAATATAAAAAAAGCAAGCTTTATTTAGAAGACTAAAAAAAAGCCTCGTTGATGAGGCTTTTTTTTAATATTCAAAATCTTTGTCGGAAAACAGCGAAAGCTCAACAACTGTTTCCTGCGTTTTTGAAGGCTGAGAAACTGGAGGCATTTGATATTTCGGGGTTTGTAATTTAGGCGCATTTTGTTGGTGCAGAGTGTTAACTGCAAATTTGCTATCTGGGCCATATAAGCCACCTTTTGCAAAGGCACCTTGAGGGCCGAAAGGGTGGCCAGCTTGATGTTCGGTATAGATTGAAAATTTTTCTAAAATATTATTCATAATTTCTTGCTGTCTTTTTCTTTGCGCCTCCCAGTCTAATGATGCATTTTTAAAATCTTTCTCATTGCTGCCGAATTGTTCGGCGTTGAGGGCATTTTGTGAATAAAGCTGAGAAAGTATTTCGGCGGTGTCACGCTTAAATTCTGCATAAACACGCGGGCGCCCACCTTTAATGTTTGAGGGTATATCACCTAAAATGTACTCGCCAACTTTTTTGTAGAGATTTAATGCGGTTTTAATTTTGTCCTTCACATTTTTAGGATGATGAAAACGAATGATTAAATTGTGAAATTCGTCTTTTTTCTTTTGTTTTTGTTTTGCCTGATAAATGCGCTTTGTGAGTAATAAAGACAGATTTTTTTCGGTTCGAGAGGGATTTTCAGATGAACAATATTGCTCCTTCATGCTTTTGAATATACCAATTTGAGATTCATAGTCAAATTCATATCTTTGAAGGCTATCCATATCATATTCAAAACTTTTTATTCGGCTAATCAAATAGGGCGAAAAGGTCAGACCTGATGTGGCTTTGCTTTTTGCGCTTTCTTTTCTTTGACCTTTTAATCGTAATATGGCATATTGGCAAAACGCATTTTCAATATCTTCAAGTGTGTTTGGCATATCAACCTCCTTTTACTAGATTTTTTTCACCATTTTAGCAAAGGTGATGCCTTGTTCTTCAAAAAGATTGCCTTCTTGCTTAAAACCTAATTTTTCATAAAAAGCAACAACAGAGAGCATGGCATGCATCACAACTTTTGTGTATCCGGCCTCTTTAGCACGTTTTAAGGCGTATTCAACTAAAGCTTTTCCGACACCTTCGCCTTGATGAACACCATCAACAGCCACCTGCATCA
Source organism: Alphaproteobacteria bacterium (assembly GCA_003542415.1). Lineage (GTDB taxonomy): Bacteria > Pseudomonadota > Alphaproteobacteria > RF32 > CAG-239 > UBA1254. The sequence continues at coordinate 3,513 of DPKR01000118.1, forward strand.
AACGGATTTCGTTGTCGTTGACGGGGGCAAGAATTAAACCGCCGATGAGTTTGTCATCCAAACTTTCAACGCAGCCGATGTGCAGATATGAAATTTCTTTATCTCTGAAAGAATCAAGAAACTTTAAGCCGAGCGGCTCAAGCAAAACCTTATATCTCAATTCCACAAGTTCATCATAGCGCGTTGAGCCGAAATCAACATCAATCATTTTTTTCATACCGAATACTCCTCATTCTCAAATTTGTCTATATTAAAACATATTTTTTGATTTTTTGCAATAATATATTGCACTTGAAATAAAAATAATTTATGAAGAAAGGAAATATTTGAGGAAAGTTTGATGACAGATTTGAGTTTAATTCGAAATTTTGCGATTATTGCCCATATTGACCACGGCAAATCAACCCTTGCTGACCGCATGATTGAATATTGCGGCGGTCTAACCGCGCGCGAGATGACTGAACAAGTTTTAGACAGCATGGATATTGAAAAAGAACGCGGGATTACCATCAAAGCGCAAACCGTTCGTTTAAACTATAAGGCAAAAGACGGCAAAACATATCAGCTCAATTTAATGGATACACCGGGCCATGTTGACTTTTCTTATGAAGTATCGCGTTCGCTTGCCTCGTGTGAAGGCTCAGTTTTGGTGGTGGATGCCACACAAGGTGTTGAAGCGCAAACGCTTGCCAATGTGTATTTAGCCATAGATAATAACCACGAGATTTTGCCGGTTTTAAACAAGGTCGATTTGCCTTCGGCCGATGTTGAGAAAGTCAAACAGCAAATTGAAGATGTGATAGGCCTTGATGCCTCAAATGCGATTGAAACATCAGGCAAAACGGGGCTTGGGGTTCCTGAATTGCTGGAAGCAATTGTTGAAAAATTACCTGCGCCTCAAGGCGACAAAGACAAGCCCTTAAAAGCGCTTTTGATTGACAGTTGGTATGATTCATATTTAGGTGTGGTTATTTTGGTGCGCATTCATGATGGTATTTTGAAAAAGAAAACAAACATTAGGATGATGTCAAACGGTGCGACTTATTTGGTCGATAAAGTCGGTATTTTCACTCCGAAAATGCAAGATATTGAAGCCTTATATCCGGGCGAGGTCGGGTTTATCACGGCAAGTATTAAATCGGTCAGTGATACATCGGTCGGTGATACTATCACAGACAATAAAGCGCCGTGTGATGCGCCGCTTGAAGGCTTTAAGCCGTCTGTTCCTGTGGTGTTTTGTTCTATTTTTCCGACAGATTCGAGCCAATATGATTCCTTAAAGGACGCGCTTGCAAAACTCAAGCTCAACGATGCAAGCATTGACTACACCAACGAGAATTCCGAGGCTTTGGGTTTGGGGTTCAGATGCGGATTTTTGGGACTTCTTCATATGGAAATCATTGAAGAGCGAATCGGACGCGAATTTGATTTAGATATCATCACAACAGCGCCGTCTGTGGCTTATAAAATCCATCTTTCGGACGGCACGGATATGATGCTCCATAACCCTGCCGATATGCCGGATTTGTCAACG
>DPKR01000020.1 GCA_003542415.1 Alphaproteobacteria bacterium
ACTCCGCTTTTTTTAATGAGTTTCAAAGCAACCTCATGATTCGGCATCCGCACCGTCACAGTCCTCAACCCGGCGCAAGCCAAATCAAGCGCCGGATTTTCATCAATCCTATTTAAAACAAAAGTCAGCGGCCCTGGCCAAAAATGTTTTGCAAGAGAAAGAACGCGCTCATCAACTGCCGCATATGTTTTCAAAAAATCAATTTCTGCAATGTGCGAAATGAGCGGATTAAATGAGGGCCTGCCCTTAGCAGCGTAAATACTTGCCACCGCCTTTGGATCATAAACATTTGCGCCAAGTCCGTAGACCGTTTCAGTCGGAAAAGCCACCAAACCGCCGTTTTGAATAACCTCTGCGGCTTTATTTATGTTTTCATCGCTTATTTGAAAAATATTACTCATTGTCCGATCAATAATGTAAAATAGAATTCAATCCTTCAGTCAAACCGTCAGCCGAAAAACTTTCTAACTCATCACCTGTATTTCTGTCAACCAAAAGATAATCTTTTTGCATCTCGTCATAAACCAAAAAACAAAAATCATCATAGCCTAAAATCACCATATCCTTTGAACCGTTGTGAATTTCGTTAAAAGTGATAATATCAAGCCCTTTATCTCTTGGTGATATTCCCAAAATCGCGCTGTCTTCCCCTCTCAAACCATTATAATTTTTCAAAAAGCCGATAAACTCAAGCGGCAAAAACGGATATCCTTGCTTGACCAGTTTTTTTTGCGTTTCAATCACATCCTCGCGCGCAAAAGGTGATTCTTGCGTTTGATATCCGTTTTCTTTTAATGTTTGAATAAAGTTTATCATCTCGAATGCCCCTTCTTTAAGAACATTTTACGCGCTTTTTTCAATTTTCGGTAACTACTGTAATTCTCAAACTCTTTTTTAATATCACATTTACTATGTTCTCTGTCATAAGCCGCCTGATCAAGAGCAAGCTTTTTCATACACTCTTCATAATTTACTACGTGCTTATCGTCCATGTTTCTTCGTTTGTCTCTTTTTCCTTGATAGAAATCGTAGCTCAGTCTTTCTTCTGGCTTTAAACCAATCACAAAAACAGTATTAGGGTCAATAAACTCAAGTCTTTCCGAATAGCTTTTTGTCTGACCTCGTTTTCTTATTTTATCATGCCCATGAATAAACCGCGAATGGATCTCAGCTGTTACCAAACACAATTTATCTTTATAATTCGCATATGCAACGCTTTGTAATGCCCCTGCATCACTTGCGGCATATTTATGATGAACTTCAAAAGATGGAAAATCAGCACTATTAAGAGGTTTACCAGTCTCATCTCTGGCAATAATAAAATCTGCGTTTTTAGCATCAATGGCAGCATTGATCAAAGTTTGAGGTATAACATCTCCCGCTTTAAATTGTTGAGCATTTGCTTTAGCAACCTCTTTTAATAACTTTTTTAAGTTGCTCTTTTCTTCTTTTTTTAATATAGAAAATTCTGCTGACTTAATTTTTGCAAATAACTCTTTTTCAGCTTTTTTAAGATCAGAAAGAACTCGCGGTGTAAAATTCATTTCTGTAATGATGAGTTTTGCGGAATTATATTTTCCATATCTGTGCATCATATTGATCATGGAATGCACATAACGTTTGTCCCAGCCCTGATTTAAAAGCATATCAGCCATTTGATTGCCTTGATGTCTTGCTAAATCGCGCACAAACTCATTGCGCACAGTAATTCCTTTTTGAAATGTTACTTTCTGCTCTTTATCATCTTTTTGAAAGGCTTGCACCACCAAATCCGAAAAATCACGAGGGGTCATCAACTGCAAAATCTGTGGATCAATCTTCTTTTGAAACAAATATAGGCGCAAGTCTTCTTCAATAATGCGAAAGCTCTCAAACCTTGAAAACAACTTCCATGAGGGTGAAGATTCAAAATCATATTCTTCTGATTGAGGAGATTCTCTTAATGGCTTGGCGATTAAATTTCTGTAATAAGGGCTTAGTTCTCTTTCTCTTAAGCCATCTTTAATACGATCAATCGTTCCATAAAAATCCATACGAATGGTCAACAGTTCCTGTTTATGTAAAAATCTTCCGGCATGCTCGGCCACTTTAAAACCGGCAGCAGCCAACACTTTATTTAACTTTTTTGCATCATCTTCATCCGTTTTGGCTGACTTATAAAGCATGTCATAAACAATGCAGGCATCCCCGATTGAAAGATTTAAAAACTCATCAATATAGCCTTCATCGTGGTAAAGAACAGCCATATAGGGATTTTCGGCAATTTCTCTTTCTTCTTCTGCCGCTCTATCGCTTTCTTCAACCGTATGCTTTCTTTTGTATTTACTGCCCTTTTGAGCCATTTGCCTGCCTTTTTTATAATTTTGTCTAAAATATACACGATAACATTTTTTAAAGCAAGAATTTTTTTTATAAAAAGTAACATATTTTTATCAAATTGCCTTGTATACTGTTTCAAAACAAAATCAAAAGGAGAATAATATGACCCAATATGTTTTTGAAAACAAACGTGTATCAGCTAATGTTACCGCTGTTGTTTTCACAAATCCGAAAACAAATCTTGAAACATTACAACAATTTTTAAATGAGGACGAAGCCTCTGCTCTTCTCTCACGCATCAAAAAGCTGTCCGCCAAATCCGGCGATATCTTAAGCCTTGAAACAGCAAAACGCAAAATTGTTGCCGTTGTGACAGACCTCAAAAATGAAGAGCAATACCAGCTTTTAGGTGGCAAGATTTATAAACACATCAAAAAAGAAACATCGGCCCTTGTCTTGCTTCCGGAAGAATTTTCTCACACAGCAGCCTATGAAATGGCTCTCGGCATTGAACTCGGCTCATATTCGTTTGACAAATACATCACAAAACGTGCTGACAAAGACTTTCCGAAACTTGAAACAGTTTATTTTAAGGCAAAAAATTTATCTGCCAAAGAATATATTCCTTATGCTGCACTTGCGAACGGCGTTCGCTATGCAAGAGATTTAACAAACGAGCCCGCTAACAACATGACCCCTCAAATCATGGCAGATGAAATCAAACGCCTTGGTTATCTTGGGCTTGATGTTGAAATTTTAGATGAAAAGCGCATGAAATCCAATGATTTTAACTTAGCGCTTTCTGTTGCACAAGGCTCTGAAAACAAACCGCGTGTTGCTGTTTTGAAATGGCTCGGCAATCAAGAAAACGATAACTTTGATTTGGGTTTGGTCGGCAAAGGTGTCACTTTTGATGCCGGCGGCATCTCCTTAAAACCCGGCAACGGCATGTGGGATATGAAACAAGACATGGCAGGTGCGGCAGCAGTTGTCGGTGCCATGAAAGTCATCGCCCTTCAAAAATTGCCTGTCAATGTCATCGGCATCGTCGGCCTTGTTGAAAATATGCCCTCTGGCACAGCCACCCGCCCCGGCGATATCGTCACCTCCATGTCGGGCCAAACGGTTGAAATCTTAAACACCGATGCTGAAGGCCGCCTTGTTTTGGCGGATTGCTTGTGGTATATTCAGTCACAATACGGTGTCAAAAAAGTGATTGACATTGCAACCTTAACAGGTGCCATCATGGTAGCTCTCGGCACAGAAATGGCAGGTGTGATGGGCAATTCTCAAACCTTTATTGAAACAATCAAAAACGCAGGCTTAAATACCGGCGAAGAAGTTTGGCAACTCCCGATTAATTCAGCTTATAATAAGATGATGGATTCTGACATTGCCGACATGAAAAACATCAGTGAATCGCGCAATGCCGGCTCCATTACAGCTGCTTGCTTCTTGCAAAGATTTATTCAAAAGGGCGTCGAATGGGCGCACCTTGATATTGCAGGTATGGACAAAGAAACAAAAGGCAAGCCTTTAACCCCGAAAGGAGCTTCGGGTTTTGGAGTCAAACTCTTTGTTGAAATCATCAAAAACCTGTAATTTCTTTTGATATTGTCATTGCCGGACGCGTTGTTTTAACAACCCGATCCGGCATTTTTTTTGAAGACCCTTGACAAACATTTTTCCTTATGTTAGATCAAAATCCTAACGTGTGGATTTAACCTAACTTGTCCGGCACTAAACGGACTAAATAAGGAGATTTTAATATGCTTAAAACAGCAGAATTTGTGTCTTTGGGACACCCCGATAAAACAGCAGATTTCATTTCAGAATATATTCTAGACCGCGCTCTTGAACAAGACGCGCGTGTTAGATATGCCGTTGAAGTGATGGTCAAAGGCAACACCGTTGTCTTAGGTGGTGAAGTCTGTTCAAATATCACATTAAATAATATTGAAGAATATGTCAAAGATGCTGTCCGCCAAATCGGCTACGATGAACGCTATCACCAAATTTGGGGATCAAATGCGCTTGATGTTTCTAACTTAAAAGTCATCAACCTCATCAGCTCTCAATCATGCGAGATTTTGCAAGGCGTTGAAAACGGCGGTTGGGGCGATCAGGGCGTATTCGTTGGCTATGCATGCCAAGGCGAAGGTTTGCTTCCCAAAGAACTCTATTTAGCAAAAAAACTCAACAACGCGCTTTATGCCAAAGCCTTAAAATCTGATAACTTGGGCCTTGATATCAAAACGCAAATCACAATTGATGATCAGGGTAAAATCAAAACGGCAATTGTCGCCATCCCAATGCTCAAAAATGAGGATTTAACACCTTTTGTTCAAAAAATTTTAGGCTCTGCCCCAGATGAGCTCATCATCAACGGCACGGGCAATTACACCTGCCATAGCGCTGTTGCCGATTGCGGCATCACAGGTCGCAAACTGGCGTGTGATTTTTATTCCACAGCCTGCCCTGTCGGCGGCGGCTCGCCATGGGCAAAAGACGCAAGCAAAGCCGATGTATCTCTCAACATTTTAGCGCGAAAATTAGCTGTCCAAAATCTCAAAGATAATGATGAAATCTTTGTTTATCTCTCATCTTGCATCGGCAGATCAAAGCTTCCGAGCGCCACTCTCAAATGCATCAAAAACGGGGCAATAACATATAAAAATCTTGAAGGAGATTTTTCACCTCAGACAGTTATCAAAAACTTAAGACTTGACAAACCTGTTTTTGCAGATTTGTGCCGAAACACCCTCACCGCTTTAGTATAAGGAAAACAAATGCAATTTGACTATTTTAAATTAGAAATTTTCATCCCCGAAACACATCTCAAACTTTTGCAACAAACGTTGCAAAAAGCAGATGCCGGACATTTCGGAAAGTATGACAGCTGTCTTTCATATTCTCGTGTCACAGGTGTTTGGCGCACACTTGATGGCGCAACCCCATACATCGGCAAAGCCGGTGAAATATCTGAAGAACCGGAAATCAAGGTTGAAGTTGCCTGCAAAAAAGAAAACTTAAGCAAAACCCTTCAGGCAATCAAAGCTGTTCACCCGTATGAAGAGCCTGTGATAAACATCATCCCGATGACAATCGCCCTATAAAAAAAGCCTCCATTAAAGGAGGCTTTTTTATCATATAGCACTTTATTTCTTTGGTGCAGCTTTTTTAGGAGCTTTTTTCTTTGGTGCAACCTTCTTTGTTGCTGCTTTTTTAGCCGCAGGCTTAACAACTTTTTTAGGAGCTTTCTTTTTAGTTTCAGCCTTTGCTTTCGGCGCACTCAAATGTTTGGCAATCTCTTTTTCTATTGCCTCACCGTCCTCGATTGTCATTGCATAAAGCGGAATGGAAAATGCGCCATATTTTGAAGCTGCCGACATTTTTTGCATAAATGTCAAAGGATATTTCACACCTTTTTTGAGCTTAAATCGCAAAAAACTGCGCCCACAGCAACAACATTTGCAGCATCCGCCAACGCGTTCAAGAGCTTCAACATCTTTCCACTTGAGTTTCGCGTTGTGATCAATTTCAATACCTTCATCATCAATTTTAGCAAGTCTTTGCGGATTCATAAAAACATAAAAAGCCGCCATCGCCGAAATCAACACAATGATTTTCACAATCGTCAGCCAAACAATCTCAGCCAAATTTGAAGCCGGAAACCAAAGCGCAAACACAAGCAACAAAATGCTGAAAATTGCCCAATTTCTCAGTTTTTTTCGATTATAATAAAATTCAGTCATAACAAATCTCCTTTTTTTAATAAATCTGGCAAATATTTTTACACACCAAAGCTTATTTTTTCGTTAATTTATGTTTTTACAAAAAAAAACCGCCTGAAAAGGCGGCTTTTTTGATTGGTACGCGCACGGGGGCTCGAACCCCGGACCCACTGATTAAGAGTCAGTTGCTCT
>DPKR01000116.1 GCA_003542415.1 Alphaproteobacteria bacterium
GGCCGGTTTGACGGGTTGCAAATTGATGTTGAGGGGCAAGAAAAGCCTTTCGGATTTTCGATTCAAAGCATCAGGCAAAACGGCAAAAATGTGTTTGAGGCACAAAAAAATATTGCCGTTGAAATTGAGTTGCCGAGAGGGTATCCAACCTTAAAGAAAGGTATGGATGTTTATTTGGCATCATCTTCAAAAGTTAAAGGAGCTTATGATTACGCAAAGCCCAAGCCCAAAGAATTTCAAAACAAAATAAATGTTGATGTGAAAGTTGAAGTTTTCGAAGATAAGATTGTTGCCAATTCAAAAGGGGTTTCTTTTGAGGTTATCGGCACATTTGAAAAAGCCAAAGATTTGAACCAAGTTTATGACGCCTTTTTGAAAAGCTTTCAAAAAACAGGGGAAACGGCTTTTGAACTTGGGCGTTTTGAGCTCAAAAATCCTTCTGAGCTTTTTGTGCCGGCGTCAACAGTCAACAACTTGCGGCGTGGATTATATGAAAAAATTAAGCCTGATTTAAAACAAGGCACACTTTCTGTTTTGCCCAAGCCGATTGAAAACCAAAAAGCTGGTTGGATTATTAAAACAGACAATCTTCACCTTTTAGATGAACTTGACCTCGAGCTCTTTGATGAGATTATTTATTTGATTGGTGATAAACCTGATTTTGAAAAGCTTTCTGCCCTACCCTTTGAAAAGATTCGCATATCATTGCCAACCGTTTGCCGAAAGCCTGAGCTTTTGATGCCTGTTATCCAAAAACTGATGGATTTGGGCTTCAAAAAATGGGAAGTTGCAAACTATTGGGGGCTGCAAATAATTGATGCAAAAAAATATGATGTTTCATTTGCGCCGTTTTTATACACCTTAAATACGGAAGCGATGATGATGGCGCGCAACATCAACGCAACGCGCATTTCATTTGCGATGGAAGATACGAGCGCGAACATCAAAGAACTTGCAGATAAAGCTTTTCTGCCAACCTCATTTATTATTTATCAAGATGTGCCGCTTTTTACAAGCGCCGTTTGTATCAGAAAAAACGACTGTGCACATTGTGATGGCGGGCTAAAATGGATTAATCTTTCAAAAGACGGTAAGTATTTTGAGGCGCTATCTGTGCCCTGCCAAACAATGATGTTCGACAAATTGCCGTTTTGCGCGGCAAGTATTGCCAAAGATATTAATTCTTCATTTTATCAGATGGATTTTTGCTACAAGCCTTATACATCAAAACAAGTCAAGGAAACTGCAAAAAAATTGATGGCATTTGTTGATGTTGAACCATCGCTTAAAGGCAATCTTTTGAAAACCGGGATTTGATTTGATGGAAAATGAATTTTCGAAATTGCTTTTGAGCTGGTATGAAAAAAACGGGCGGGAATTGCCGTGGCGCTTTAAAGGCGGTGCACACCCGAATCCTTATATTGTGCTTGTTTCGGAACTCATGCTTCAGCAAACAACCGTTAAAACCGTGTTGTCTTATTTTGACAAGTTTATCAAACGTTTTCCAAATGTTGAAAGTTTGGCTAAAGCATCGCAAGAAGAAGTCAATCTTTATTGGCAAGGACTTGGTTATTACACGCGCGCAAGAAGCCTCAAAAAAAGCGCAGAAATGATTGTATATGACTTTAAAGGCATCTTTCCGCACAAAAAAGAAGATGTTTTGAAGCTTAAAGGGCTTGGGCCATACACCATCGCAAGCTTTTTGGCGCTTGCCTTTAATGCGCCGGAAACAGTTGTTGACGGCAATGTTGTGCGCATTATCTGCCGGCTTTATCATTTGACATCACCTCAAGATGAAATTATGGACCAAATCAGGAAAAAAGCAGAAGCTTTGACCGACAAAAAACACGCAGCAGATTACGCTTCCGCCATTATGGATTTGGGCGCAACGATTTGCACACCTAAAAAACCGATGTGTGCCATTTGCCCCGTTCAGCAATTTTGTAAATCTAAAGGGGGGCCTGATTTGGAGCAGATTCCGGCACGCAAAAAAACAGCCAAGAAAAAATTTGACGGCTATGTTTATATTATTCAAAATTCAAAAGGCGAAATTTTGATCCGAAAGCGCACGGAAAAAGGTTTGCTTTCAGGACTTTATGAATTTATATGGAGCGATAAAAAACTCTTTGATGAAGCTCTTGATACAGGTTTAAGCGTTTCACACATTTTTACACATATTGATATGAATTTGAAAATTTTCAAACTCAAAACAGATAAAATATTTTCAGACGGCTTTTTTATCAAGCCTCAAGAAATTAAAAATTATGCTCTTTCAACCTTAATGCAAAAGGTGATAAAAAAAACGGAGTTGATTTAAAAAATCAAATCCGCTTTTTTTGAGCACTAAAATCAGAGCACAATAATCAGAAAAGCAATGCCGGCGATGAGAGCCGCAACAACCGATGATACTGTCAAAACGGCGGTTTTGACATATCGGAAGAGACGGCCATAGGCTTCTGTTTGGCCAAGAGATTTGGCAAACATTTTCATCAAATCGACATCTTCTTGCTTTGTGTTGTAAAAATCTGCCACTTGCAGTGTTTGAGACAAACTTTTCATAGGCATCATAATTTTATAAATGATAGAAATAAAACTAGGAATTGAACTTATAGTTTAACGTTTTCTTTTTCTCATGTCAACTTGCAAACAAATAGAATGCCTTGTTTTTTTTGAGGATAAAGATAAAATTACCCTTAAAATATTTTTGCAAATAGATTACATTACAACAAACGGATTTGCTGAAAATCCGGTGTTTTGTTTTGAAATTAGATAAATAAAGGAAAAAAAATAATGGTATCAATGGCAGAAAGAATGGCCGCAAACCTAGATATGTCGGCATTTAGCAAAGCGGAAGATCTCAAGAAAAGATTGTGGTTTACAATTTTGGCACTTATCGTTTTCAGGCTTGGAACTTTTATTCCGTTGCCGGGAATTGATGCAGGGGTTTTATCTGAAGTATTTTCACAGCACTCAGGCGGTATCTTGGGTATGTTTAATATGTTCTCAGGTGGTGCACTATCCCGTATGACAATCTTTGCATTAAACATCTTCCCATATATTTCTGCTTCAATCATTATTCAACTCGGGCAGAGCGTTATTCCTTCATTGATGGCTTTGAAGAAAGAAGGCGAAGCCGGACATCGCAAGGTGACACATTATACCAAAATTTTGACTGTGTTCATCACAATTGTTCAAGGTTATGGTATTGCCGTTGGTTTGGAGAGCATCACAAACGCCGGCGGCGCATCGGCCGTTGTTATTCCGAGCTTTGTTTTCCGCTTTACGACAATGGTTTCTTTGGTCGGCGGCACAATGTTTGTTGTTTGGCTCGGTGATCAAATTACATCGCGTGGCGTTGGAAACGGGTCTTCGCTTATCATTACGGTCGGTATTATCGCCAACATTCCGGCAGCACTTGCCAGAACCTTTGAATTGGGACGAATCGGATCAATGTCTATGACCGTGATTGCACTCTTGCTTGTGATGGCTCTTGCTTTGATTTATATCATCGTGTTTGTGGAACGCGCTCAACGCAAGATTGTTATTCAATATCCGAAGCGCCAAGTCGGTATGCGTATGACAGCAGCAGAAAGCTCTCATTTGCCTTTGAAAATCAACCCGACAGGTGTTATTCCGCCGATTTTTGCAAGCTCTCTCTTGTTACTTCCGATTACAATTGCAAACTTTTCGGCTCAAAACGGCCCGTCTTGGGTGCAAACTTTGAACCAATGGCTTGGTCACGGACAACCGCTTTATTTGATTTTATATGCGTTGCTCATTGTGTTTTTCTCATTTTTCTACACAGCTGTTGTTTTCAACCCTGAGGAAACAGCTGACAACCTCAAAAAACACGGCGGTTTTATTGCAGGTATTCGTCCGGGCAACAGCACTGCCGAATATTTGGATTATGTGATTACGCGTTTGACGGTTTTAGGCGCTGCTTATTTGACAGCTCTTTGTATTTTGCCTGAAATTTTGATTACAAAGCTCTCCGTTCCGTTTGTTTTGGGCGGTACGACGCTTTTGATCGTTGTTCAAGTGACAATGGATTTTATGACACAAGTTCAATCTCACTTGATTGCATATCAATATGAAGGCCTCATCAAAAAGGCTTCTCTTATTTCGCAAAAGAAACGTCGTTAATATGCAAAAACCTTTGAGAATAGTTTTGACGGGAGCGCCCGGATGCGGCAAAGGCACACAGGCGCGCCTTTTGCGTGAGAAAGCTCATATCTGCCATTTATCGACCGGTGAAATGCTTCGTGCGGAAGCGGCAAAAGACACCCCTTTCGGACGGGAATTAAAGGCTGCTCTTGACAGAGGCGAATTTGCAACCGATGAGATGATTGTTGATATGGTTTCTCGCCGCATTGATGAACAAGACTGCCAAAACGGGTTTATTTTAGACGGTTTTCCGCGCACATTGCCCCAAGCTTATGCTTTGGAAAAGATTTTAAGCTCAAAGAACATTTCTCTTGATTGTGTGATTGAAATACAAGTGCCTGATGAAATCATTATGGAACGTATTTTAGGACGCTATGCTTGTGCAAAATGCGGCGAAGGTTATCACGATAAGAACATTAAGCCAAAGGTTTATGGCGTTTGCGACAAATGCGGCGGAACAGAATTTGTCAAGCGCGCTGATGACAACCGTGAAACAGTAAAAAACCGGTTGGTTAATTATCGGCAACTGACATACCCGACTATTTCGTATTTTGAGCAAAAAGGATTGCTCCGCTGCGTTGACGGCACAGGTTCAATTTTAGCAACTGCCGAAAAAATTGCTGAAATTTTGGGGTTAAAAAACTAATCTTTATAAAAGAAATCATACAAACGAATACAAAAAACCAGTTGTATGATTGTCAGGACTGCGTTTGAAATGCTTAAATATGTAGGTGTGGGAGCAATTAAAACAGCAGATATAAACGGCAAAACTGCATATATCAGCAGAAGGACAGCCGTGATTTTAAGATAGTTGCCGGATGTTTTGGAATATGCCGACCAAAGCGATGCATCTCCCTCATTGATGGTTGAGATCCAAGAAAAACCCGGAATAAAGAAGGTAAATGTTAAAAGAAAAAGCATCGGGATATAAAGCAAAAAGCGCCCCATTCTTGAAGCATTCAGGAAATGGTATGTATTTTTCAAAAAATCATAAATATCAGGAAAACCGATCAGATATTGCGCCATATATTTTAAGAGCTTAAAAAACAAGTGTCCGAAAATCACGGCGCTCAAGGAAAGAGCAAAGACAACAAACATTTTGACAAGCGAGTTGACAAGCTTTTTGCTCGTAAAAATCGGCTTTTGCTCATAATAAAGGCTCACAAAAACATAGTAGAAAAAATAGCAAAAAACGGTGTATAAAAACATCATGCCGATTTGATGTTTGAACACGTATTTTAAGCTCAAAAAGGAAGCTATAAATGAAGCAAAACCAAACAACGAGAGCAACACAAAGTTTTTTGCCATAAACGACAAGTTGTCTGCACAAAACTCTTTGATATTCAGCTTTTTTGCCATTTGATGCAAACCTTTTTAAGAATTGCGGTTTTTCATAAAATTTTCAAGCCAGTGAATATTATATGTGCCATCAATAAAATCGGGTGAAGAAATAACTTCTTGCAAAAGCGGAATGGTGGTGTCTATGCCCATAATCACAAATTCATCCAGCGCACGGCGCAAACGCATGATGGCGCTACTTCGGGTTTTAGAGCTGATGATGAGCTTGGCGATCATGCTATCATAGCAAGGCGGAATCGTGTAGCCGGAATAAATTTCAGAATCAACACGAACACCTAGGCCGCCGGGAGCGTGCCACTCAACAATCTTGCCCGGAGAAGGCAAAAATGTGTCTGGATTTTCGGCATTGATGCGACATTCGATGGCATGACCCGTGAAGGTTATGTCTTCTTGGCGAAAACTGAGTTTTGCACCGCTTGCAATGCGAATTTGTTCACGAACAATGTCAATATCCGTGATTGCCTCAGTAACGGGGTGTTCAACTTGCAGACGTGTGTTCATTTCCATAAAGTAAAACTTGCCGTCTTCATACAAAAACTCTAATGTGCCGGCATTGGTATAACCAATTTTTTGGATGGCTTTGCGCACAACTTTGCAGATGTTTTGGCGCGCACTTTCGTTTAAAGCCGGCGACGGACTTTCTTCAATCACTTTTTGGTTGCCGCGTTGGATAGAGCAATCACGTTCGCCCAAATGAACAACATTACCAAAGCTGTCAGCCAAAATTTGAATTTCAATATGGCGCGGGTTTACCAAAAACTTTTCAAGGTAAACGGCATCGCTCGTGAACGAGGCTTTTGCTTCGGCGCGTGCAAGCGAATAAGCTTCCGGCAAATCTTCGGCCTTCATGGCAATTTTCATGCCCTTGCCGCCACCGCCGTCTTTTGCCTTCACAATCACCGGAAAACCGATTTTTTTTGCCCAAATATAGGCTTCATCAAGCGTTTTGAGCTCAGGTGAGCCCGGAGCAACAGGCATGCCGGCCTTTTGAGCGGCGGCACGTGCCGCAATTTTGTCGCCCATAAGGCGCATTTGGCTTGAGGTTGGGCCGACAAAGGCGATACCATGACGTTCAACCATTTCGGCAAAGTCGGCATTTTCAGACAAGAAGCCATAACCCGGGTGGATGGCATCTGCACCGGTGATGACGGCAGCAGAAATAATGGCCGGTTTGTTCAAATATGATTCAGAGGCTTTGGCCGGGCCGATACAAACGGCTTCATCAGCCATACGCACATGCATGGCGTCGGCATCTGCTTCAGAGTGAACAGCAACCGTTTTAATACCCATTTCGCGACAGGCGCGTTGGATACGCAAGGCGATTTCGCCTCGATTTGCAATTAAAAGTTTTTCAAACATCAAAGAATCCTAAATGTTATTCGATAACGATCAAAGGTGCGCCATATTCAACAGGATCGCCCGCTTCAACCAAAATCTTGGTCACACGGCCGCTCTTGTGGGCTTTGACAGGATTGAAGGTTTTCATTGCCTCAATCAAACAAACCGTATCGCCGGCTTTCACATCATCGCCGACTTTGACAAAGTTCGGGCTTGTTTGATTTGGCGCCAAATAGACAACACCGACCATCGGCGATTTGACAGCGTTTTCATCATCGCGATAGTCTTGGATAAGGTTTTCAACTTCTTTGGGGAGCTCTTTTTCTTCTTCTTTAGGTTTTTCCTGCTCCACGGGCTGTGTGACAACAACTTGAGGCAACACAGGCGCTCCGCTTTGACGACCAAGCGAAATGCGCACCGTCTCATCTTCATATTCAAGTTGTGTTAAATTAGATTTGTTTAAAATATCAGCCAATTTGCTGATGATTTTTGTATCAATCGGGTTTGCCATATCTATCCCTTAAAAAAATTGACGTAAACTTTTTTCTTTATATGCCAAATTAAAACAAATTACAACAAAAAACTGCAAAATCTGATTATAGCACTTTTATGCCTTGATTAAGCCGTGTTTTTTCTTGCCTTGAGAAAGCTTGACCTCGCCATTCTCAATGTCTTTTGCGGTGATGATATAATTTTCATCCGTCACCGCTTTATCGTTGATTTTTAAGCCGGCTTGTTTAATCAAACGGCGCGCCTCGCCTTTGCTTGAAACAAAACCGATGTTTAAGAACGCATCCAAAACCGAAATACCGGCTTGCAAATCTGCTTCTAAAACAGGCAGATTGTCGCCTGACATGCCTTGTTCAAAGGTTTTGACGGCTGTTTCAAGTGCCTCGTCAGCTGCAACCTTCCCACGGCACATTTTTGTTGCTTCATAAGCTAAAACTTTTTTGGCCTCGTTGATTTCTTGGTCTTTTAAGGCTGATAAGCGCCTAACTTCATCCATCGGTAAATCGGTAAAGATGGCAAGGCATTTTGCCACCTCAGCATCGCCGATGTTTCTGAAATATTGGAAATAATCATAAGAAGAAAGTTTTTC
>DPKR01000075.1 GCA_003542415.1 Alphaproteobacteria bacterium
CGTATGGATTTGATTGTTGAAAAAATTAAACACTGGGATGAATTTGATTATGTTATTATCAATCTCAATCTTGAAGAAACAATCCGAAAAGTTCGCCGCATTATCTCTTGCGAGAGAATGAAGCGCGTCCGCCAACTCGGACTTAACAGTTTTGTGGAAGGGCTGATTAAAGAAGCCGGTGAAGAATAAGCAAAGAAAGGAAAAGCACAATGGGAAAAGTTTACGAAAGCATTGACGAGCTTGTCGGTAATACGCCTTTATTGCACTTAAAACGTATTGAAACAAAGTTTAAGCTGAAAGGCCGTTTGTTTGGCAAGTGTGAGTGTTTTAACCCTGCTTTTTCCGTCAAAGACAGAATTGCAAAGCATATGTTAGAAAAAGTGCCGTTCACAAAAATCAATAAAAACACAATTTTTGTAGAGGCAACTTCGGGAAACACCGGTATCGGATTAGCGGCGATGTGTGCGGCCAAAGGATATAAGCTTGTAATTATTATGCCTGAAAATATGACCAAAGAGCGCATTGTTATGATGAAGCATTTGGGTGCTGAAGTCATTTTAACACCAAAAGAAGACGGCATGAAGGGTGCACTCAACAAAGCGCATATTTTAGCCGAAAAAAACAAAGATGTGATCATCTTAAATCAATTTGAAAACGAAGCTAACCCCGAAGCGCATGCTCTGACCACAGCAACGGAAATCATTGAAGATTTAAACGGAAATGTAGACGTTTTGGTGGCAGGTGTCGGCACATCCGGAACCTTAACCGGCACATCAAAAGTTTTGAAAACATGCAACCCCGATTTATATGTTGTAGCCGTTGAGCCGAAATCGAGCCCGATGCTCTCTGAAGGACGCGCCGGCGCACACAAGATCCCGGGGATTGGGGCAAACTTTGTGCCGCCGTTTTATGATAAAAACCTTGTCAATGAAGTTATCACCATTGAAGATGAAGATGCGTTTAAAGGGGCAAAAATTTGCTCAACACTTCAGGGTCTTGCCATCGGTATTTCGGCAGGTGCAGCCTTAAAAGCCGCTATTGAGACTGCCAAGCGCGATGAGATGAAAGGCAAAAATATTGTGGTTATCTTCCCCGATGCTATTGAGAGATATCTTTCAATGCGCTATTTTGAAGAATAACCTTTTAAAGAAAGTTTTATATGAAATTTAACTCGATACTCGGACGCTATTTATCAAAACAGATTGTTATCACCTTTTTTATGGTGCTCTTGACGATTATGGGCATCATTATGATGTTTGATTCGATTGAAGCTTTGCGCCGTATTTCAGGCCGAGATGATACGGGAATGAGTTATGTTGTCAAATACGCTTTAACAAAATTGCCGGAAACCATTGATAAGATTTTGCCGTTTGTGATGATGGTTGCCGCTATGATCACTTTTTGGAAGGTCAGCAAAAACAATGAATATGTGATTATCAGAGCCTCAGGTGTTTCTGCTTGGGGATTTTTAAGACCGGTGCTTATTGCCGTATTTTTGGTCGGCATTTTTAATGTGGCGCTCTTTAATCCGATTTCAGCAAAGATGTATGAAATGCACGCTACCTTAAAATATCGATTTATTACGCGCGATCCGACAGCAATGCTTTTTTCAAGCAAAGGGTTATGGATCAGAGAGGCTGAAGGACCTGATAAGGTTTTGGTGGTGCAGGCAAAATCGCTCCGCCAAGAAGATGCAAAAACACTTTCGATGCGCGATATTTCAATTTTGGAAATGGATCAAAAGGGCCAAATTTTGCGCCGCATTGACGGACTTGTCGGCGAACTCCATAAAAAGAATTTTAAGCTCAGAGGTGTTCGGATTTTCAAAGCCGGTGAAAAAACACAAGAGCTACCTTCTTATGAATATCAAACAACAATTACAATGCAGCGCATTAAAGAAAATTTTGTTGATCCTGATGCTATTTCTTTTTGGGATTTGCCAAACACTATTCATTTTTATGAATCTTCCGGCTTTTCTGCCGCAAGACACCGAATGCGTTATTTGTCGCTTTGGGCATCACCGTTTTTACTCGTGGCCATGGTTCTCGTTTCGGCGCTCTTTTCTTTGCGCCCGAGCGTAAGGCAAGGCGGGGTGATGTTTATGATTGTGACGGGCGTTGTCACCGGTTTTATGGTCTATTTTTCATCACAGCTGATTTATGCTTTCGGACTTAACGGATATATCCCCGTTGTGATGGCCGTTTGGTCACCGACGGTGATTGTGATGCTTCTTGCGATAACAATGTTGCTGCATCAAGAAGAAAAGTAAAAATTTAAATCGGGCGTAGTTGCTGATAAATCGGCAAATCTGATCTGATTGGGCGATAGTGAGCGTTATGCTTTAGGCAAAAGTCTTTTAAAATGCGACGTTTGTTTTCAAAATATGATTCATAGGTCAGCTCATATTTCGGATCATGATTTTCAATCAAGGCTGTTTGTTTTTCAAACTCTGCCAAATATTCGCCCGGCGGCGGTGAAAAAGCCTCCAAAGAATCATAAATATCTGCCATATATACTTCATTTGTTTGCATCAAACTTGAAACAAGATTTAAATCTTTGTCTGCCAATGACGAAAAGGTGCCGACCAAAAAAATGACTGCGTTTCTCGGCGCTTTTTTTTGCAAAAGCTGGAACGATTTTTGAACAGGTTGTGTTTCTTTGATTGTTCTTAGCCCTTCTTTGCTGACATTTTCTATCTTTTTTAAAACAGATAAAAAATGTTCTTGAACGCGCTTGGCATCAAAAAGATATGTTTGCGCGCCCGTATATAAAGCAAGCCCGAAACGGTCTTTATACGAAAGCGACAGCCAGCCGATGAGCGCTGCCGTTTTGGCGGCCGCAACAGATTTTAAGACCCCTTTTGTGCCAAAATACATTTTTTGAGATAAGTCAAGCCAAACATAAACTTCACGATCTTTTTCTTCGACATAAACTTTTGTGAA
>DPKR01000123.1 GCA_003542415.1 Alphaproteobacteria bacterium
CTTTTGCATCAAGGCACGGATATTGTGCCGGTTGATTTCATTGTGCCGGCCATTTCGCACAATGAGGTTGGAGAGCATCATAGAATTTTGCTTTCAAATGTTTTAGCGCAAGGTGAGGCTTTAATGCGCGGCAAAACAATTGCAGAGGCTGCAAATGAGCTCAAAAAAGCAGGAAAGACGGAAACAGAAATTGAGGCTTTGAAAAAATATAAAAGTTTTACTGGAAATAGACCGTCTAATACATTGCTTTTAAAGAAAATTGATCCGTTTTCTCTGGGGCAAATTATTGCGCTTTATGAGCATAAAGTTTTTGTTCAAGGGGTTATCTGGAATATCAACTCGTTTGATCAGATGGGGGTTGAGCTTGGCAAACAATTGGCCTTGAATATTTTGCCTGAATTGCAAGGCAAATCGTTTGCACTTTCACATGACAGTTCAACTCAGTCATTGATCAAAAAAATCAAACTTTTAAGGAAATAAAATGCCCATCCGCATCTTACCAGATAATCTTGTCAACCAAATTGCCGCCGGTGAGGTGATTGAACGCCCGTCATCGGTTGTTAAGGAACTTGTTGAAAATGCGTTAGATGCGGGTGCAAATAAAATTGAAGTCACTCTTGTTGACGGCGGAAAAAGTCTGATTGTGGTTGAAGACAACGGCAAGGGTATGAACAAAGATGAGCTTGAATTGTGTGTTGAAAGGCATGCTACTTCAAAGCTTGAAAATGATGATTTGTTTCATATTAAACACCTTGGTTTCAGAGGTGAGGCTTTGCCTTCTGTCGGTGCTGTTTCGAGGCTTTCTATTATAAGTCGGGCAAAAGACTCGGATGAAGGATTTAAAATTGAAGTGGCAGGCGGCAAAAAATCGCCTGTGATGCCGGCAGCTATTTCAACAGGCACACGAATTGAAGTGCGCGATTTGTTTTACACAACACCGGCGCGTTTGAAGTTTTTAAAAAGCGATGTTTCTGAACTCGGAAATGTGGTGGATATTGTTGAACGCATTGCCATGGCAAACCCGAATGTTTCGTTTTATTTGAGCCATAATGACAAACAAAAAATAGCATTAAATGCCTGTCAAGGTGAGTTTTTTGATGCAAGGCTCAAACGTTTGGGCGAGGTGATGGGCAAAGAGTTTCAAGAAAATTCTTTAATGCTTAACCTTTCGCGTGATTATATAACGGTTTCGGGTTATGTGAGTTTGCCAACCTTAAACAAATCAAACTCTTTGTCGGAATATTTGTTTGTCAACAACCGCCCTGTCCGTGACAAGCTTTTGCTTGGTGCCATCAAGGGAGCATATCAGGATGTTTTGGCTTCAAACAGATATCCGATGATTGCACTTTTTATTGATGTTGATCCGAACTATGTTGATGTCAATGTTCATCCGCAAAAGGCAGAAGTCCGCTTTTTAGATGGCGGTATGGTTCGCTCTCTCATTGTCGGCGGAATTCGGCAGGCTCTTTCAATGGGCGACAAGCAAACGGCAAACACACTCAATCTTGAAAAGTTTGTGAAGGAAGAAATTTGGAACAACAACGATAAATCAGAGATCTCTTACATGCGCGAAACGGGGCCTCAAATGCGCTTTCATGACACGCCGACAGCTTTTCAAAGCACATATCATTCAAAGCCGCATATGTCAAATTTGCCTGATTTGGAAAATGCTTATTCCGTCAAAGTTGATTTTAAACCGGAAGACACGCCCGCTGTTTTGGCAGATGAAATGCCGCCGTTGGGGTTTGCCAAAGCACAGTTTCACAACACATATATTGTGTCGCAAACAACGGATAGTATCATCATTATAGATCAACATGCGGCGCATGAACGCATTGTGATGGAAAAGCTCAAAAACGATTTAGCAACAGAGAGCAAGGTGGCAACGCAAATTATGCTTATCCCTGAGGTTGTGGAATTGAGCATTTCTGAAAAAGCGCGTTTAACGGAAAACTTAGAAGAGTTTGAAAAGCTCGGTCTTGTGGTTGAAGAATTCGGGCCGCAGGCGGTGATTGTGCGCGAGATTCCGGCATTGATTTCGGGCGCTGATGTTCAAAAGCTCATCAAAGATTTGGCAGGCGAAATCAAAGAGTGGGGAAATGCATTTTCTTTGACTGAAAAACTGCACCGCATTTGTGCAACAATTGCTTGTCACGGTTCGGTCAGGGCAGGGCGAAAATTAAACATTGATGAGATGAACCGCCTTTTGCGCGATATGGAAAAGACAGAACATTCGGGCCAGTGCAACCATGGACGTCCGACTTATGTTGAGCTCAAATTAAGCGATATTGAAAAACTTTTTGAACGTCGCTAGGCTTGAAAAAATCATTTGAAATCTTAAGTATCTTCCATGATTTGTTAAAAGGAGGATACAAATGGGAACAATCTTAAAATATTTGTTTTATGCGCTGATTATATTGGCGATTTATTTCTTAGGGGTTGGTTTTTATCAAGGAACGATTCATAAAGAATCAACGCTTTCAGATGTTGCAAATCATATCAGCTCAAACACCAAAGAAACCCTAAAAGAAGGTTATGAAACAACAAAAGATGCTGTGCAAGGCGGCATTGAAGAACTCAAAGATGAAGGTCAAGAAGCCGAAAAAGAAGTCCAAGGCGGATTGAAAGAATAGATTGTTGTTTTCAGTAGTGCGGGGGAGGAGTTTCTTCCGACAATGGTTTGACTGTTTCGCGCTCGAGGAGTGTTTTTAAGAGCGCGTTTTCTTTTTTTAATGCATCAATTTCTTTGCCTTGATTGATGATAACCTCGTTTAAGTCATCAAGCATCCGCTGCTGTTCGGTCAGCATAAGTTCAATATTGATTAAGCGTTCATCTATCGAATCTGTCATATTTTTTCTCCTTTAAAGTTGGTGTATCACAGAAAATCAGAAAATGAAAGCAAAAAAAGCAACCCGCCGGCATAGCCGGCGGTTCTTCATTAACGGCTAAAAGCCTTTACTACTTGCAGCCCCTAAACGGGGCTGTTTTGCGTCTGACAGACGCAATCTGTTACTTCCTACCTGTAAACGGGTCATTTAATTCAAGGGTTAACTACTCTGAAAGCTGGTCTTCCCTTAGTTGTGATATATAGTTTTGTATCTTTTGGTTATCTTTACCTGCCGTATCCACATAGTACCCTCGACACCAAAATTCTCGATTTCAATATTTGTACCGCATTTGACACTACTGCTCGTATATCATTATGCTACTTTTACCTTTTAAGAATCCCATAAAACTTGATACACTTATCTTCGGTGGTATCTCTACTAAAAGATGTATATGATCTGGACAAGCTTCTCCTTCTATAATATTTACTCCTTTCCAGCTACATAACTCTTTTAATATTTTTACTATCTCCAGTCTTTTACTTCCGTAAAATACTTTTCTTCTATATTTCGACGCAAATACGATATGGTATTTACAATTCCAGCTCGTATGTGCTATAC
>DPKR01000039.1:0-3238 GCA_003542415.1 Alphaproteobacteria bacterium
GCATGGCAATTAAATCAAGTTCAAGCTTTGTTTGAGGATTGTCTTTAGCAGGAGCTGAAAGCTGAGTTTGTTCAATTTGAAAATCTGAGTTGTTATTTGCCAAGGCAGCAGCTAAAATTTGCCTTTGCTCATCTCTTAAAACTTTTTGATATAAAGAACCATCCATTTCTTTTTCAAGCAAAATCATTCTGTTTAAAGCAATGATTTGTTTGATATATAAGTCGGCTTGGATAGCTGCGTCCTCAGTGCTAATTTTGCCACGTTTGGTATCACGCAACATATGTATTAACATACGTTCAGGTTGATTGATGGCTGCATCATTTTTTTTCGTTTTATCTTCTGCAAGCAAGGTTTGATCTATTTGTCTGTCAATGATTCCAAGCTGTTTTTGTTTTTCTGAATCTGTCAAAGTTTTATCTTCTAACACTTTTTGACGCTCTGTGTGGAGAATTTTGCGTAAGCCGGATTCGTATGAAATTTTTTCAGAAGCCGAGTTAGAGTATCCATGCTTTCTAAATTCATTGGCAACCAACGCCATTGCTGCGATATGTGCAGGGGTAATGCGTATATCGCGATCAATTAAACTTTGATAAATCGGATGAGCCTCCAAATCTTTAGGAACAGGAGAGTAGGGGTTAATATTTTGATGGTGCTCTTCTCTGGCTTTTCTTGCATCATTTTCCGTAAAATTAGGATCTGTTTTTGCTTTTTCGAGCATATATGGCGCGGCGCGTCCATAGGCATCTTTAAATT
This sequence comes from Alphaproteobacteria bacterium, assembly GCA_003542415.1. GTDB lineage: Bacteria > Pseudomonadota > Alphaproteobacteria > RF32 > CAG-239 > UBA1254. The sequence goes on from DPKR01000039.1 coordinate 754, forward strand.
CTGCCGGAATTCTGCGCCACGCATCAAAATTTGCCTGATGCCTTGCAAAAATAGCATCGATATCGGCCTCGGTAATCGAAGGATTGCCAAGCTTATAATAATCATCTGATCCGTAAGCTTTTAAAAAATCAGTGAATTCTGCGCCGACATCTTTCATGTTTATTCTCCTTGTTGTTTACCTTTGTCTTTTGTTATTGAAGGATCTACTTTAGTAGGTGTAACAGGTGTTGTCTCAGGTTGTGCAATCCCGCGTTTTTGTTCAATAACAGAGGATGAAGTTGCTGAAGAAGTCGTAGATTCGGAAACAGAAGAAAGTTCATCTTTTCGGTCTTTGGCTTTTTTTACTCTCTCTATAGCTTTATCAGCTTCGGTAGTTAGTGTAGAATCTGTTTTTGAAACACCCTCTTTTTCTTCAGCAGCTTCTTTTTCTTTAGCGGCTTCTTTTTGGCGTTCAATTTCTTTTTTCAAAATATCTTGAACGTTTTTATCAAGTGATCTGAACGAGTCCGAATCTAAATTGATTTTCGGGGCATTAATCATCTGAATGTTTTTGTTTTCCAACACAGCGGCATAAAGCATCAACTTTTGTGCATCCGTCATAGAATTATCTGCAGCAATGTTCAAATCTTTTTTGATGGCATCATGGACAAGCCCTTGATATGCTTCAAATTTTGAATCAGCACTGATTTGAGCATGATCTCTGGCAGTATATTTAAGTTTTCCGTAGCTCTGCCCATCTTTAAGCAATTCAAATTCAAGAGAGGTTTTTGAAAGATTTTCAGGATCAACCTCTTGATAGGTTAATCCTTTAGATTCTGCAGATTCTGTTTGATTTTGACGTGTTTCAATAATCCAAGAATTATCTAAAGTTTCTTCTTGCTCTGTTTGCGAAACGGTCAATGAGCCTCGATTTTTAGGGTGAGATTCCGGCGATGGAGTATCTTTAGAAGGAGCATCTTTACCTGAGCTTTCTTGCCCTTTATTATACTCAGCAAGCTTTTCGGTAAGTTGTTTCTTGACTTCCTCAAACTCTTCTTTTGTTTTCGGGGCATATCCTGAAACGTCAATGCCAGCGGCTACCGCGTTTTTATATACGTCGGAGGCTTTGAATTGAGCGCTTAAATCTTCTGTGTTCTCTTCCATCTGTTTTTCCTCTTTCTTTTCGCGATGTGTGTCTTCTTTGTTCTTTTCAGCCTGTTTTATTTTCTGCTCTAATATATGATACAACTTACTGCTTTTTGGAAAAACGGCAAGTGCTTGTGCGTTAACTTCAGGTTTGTTGTTTTGTATCCAGTTATTTAAATCTTTATTGATTTGTGTTCCAAAATCAGGATTGGAGGCATCATATTTTGAAATATCCCAAATTTCAATACCCGCCTCTTTCAGGCGCAAGGCGAGACGATAAAAACGCTCTTTCATGAGGGGATTTTCAGGTGTGTCAAGTTTTGTTCCGAGGGTTTTTGTTTCAAGTTTTGCCTCGGACGCTGGCGGTGTTGTTTCTTGAACGTTTTTTTCGGTGCTTGCAGGCTCGGGCGAGGGCACGGAAGGAGCGCCAACCGCTGTGGCTTCCTGCTTTTCAGCCTCTTCAGCCTTTTTAGCCTTTTCAGCTTCTTGGTCTTGCAAATAGCGTTGATAAGTTGCTTTATCTTCTTCTGAAAGCTTGTTTTGATCAAATTTCATCTTGACGTATTTGACAATACGATCCAGTTCTATCTTCAGCGCATTTGGATTAGCAACTTTGATATTAGGATTAAATCTATATTTTTTGGCTAACTCATATAGAGGGTGTTCTTGCGGTGTTTTATAAGTTTCTGCCATGATTATTACCTTTTCTTCAATTGATATTTGCAGTCTATCATATTTTTTCTTTTTTGTCTAGTATTTTTTTTTATCAAAAAAATGCACTTTTTGATTAAAGTGCATTTTAAAAACAAAGCGTTTAAATTTGTTTAAGCGATTTTAGCATCAAAGATAATGTTCTGTCCTTCAATTGTTTCCGTTGTGCCGGACGGGCAAACATCAGATGTTTGAACAGCCAAAACCTGCTCAGCAATATAAGACTTGTTTTCTTCTAAGGCTTTTGAAAGCTCGGCGCTGTCAGTGTGCCAGCAAAGCGCAATGCGGTCTGAAATGTTAAAGTCTTTTTCTTTGCGAAGCGTTTGAACCAAACGCACAAAGTCGCGCGCCATTCCTTCACGTTTGAGCTCAGGCGTTAAGTTTGTATCAAGCGTGACAACGGCCTTGTTTGATGCAAAAGATTGCCCCGCAACGCCGTTTTTCATATCAAGACGAACTTCAAACAAATCTTTTGTTAAGGTCAGGCTTGCAATGCTTAAGGTGCCGTCGGCATTAAGCGTCCACTCGTTTTGTTTGTAAGCTGCCATTACTTTGCCCATATCTTTGCCAAGCGTTTTACCCAAAAGCGGGGTGTAGAGATAGAGCTTTTTATCGGCATAAGCGCTCAAGTTGTTGTCAAACTTGATTT
>DPKR01000039.1:3340-7639 GCA_003542415.1 Alphaproteobacteria bacterium
ATCAATGTGAGCGAAGAAAGCGGCAAACGGCCCCTCAAATTTTTCTCTTCACGGATAAATTTGCCTGCCGAGCAAAGATCTTGCACAAAATCCATATCGGAAACGAGCTTTTCATCAACCTTAATGCCCTCTAATTTCGGAAAATCCGTTAAATGAACCGACTCGCCCTTTGTGAGGTTTTTATAAATATATTCGCTCATAAACGGCATCAACGGTGCCAAAATTTTACTCAAGTTCAAAAGAACGGTATAAAGCGTGTTGAAAGCTTGCGCATCACCTTCCCAGAAGCGATCGCGCGTGCGGCGAATATACCAGTTGTTCAAAACTTCCATAAATGTTGTGGCCTCTGTTGTGGCTTCAGACACATCATAGGTTGAAAGCCCGTGTTCAACCTTATCGCGCAACACTTTAAGCTTTGATAAAATGTAGTTATCAATAGCTTCTGTGGAAGAAGATATTTCTTTTGCTTCATATTCTTCGGCATTGGCATACAACACAAAGAAATAAAAGGCATTCCAAAGCGGGATTAATGTGGCACGGGTGGCTTTTGCGATTTCTTTTCCTTCTTTGTCAACGGCTAAATTGCCGCCTTTCAAAACAGGGGAAGAAACTAAAAACCATCTCAAGGCCTCAGAGCCGATGTTTTCCAAAACCTCGTTCGGGTCAGGATAGTTTTTGAGACGTTTAGAGAGCTTTTGTCCGCCTTCTGCCATAAGCAAGCCGGTGCAAATGCAGTTTTTAAAAGCCGGTTTTCCCATCAAAGCGGTTGAAAGAACGGTTAGGGTATAAAACCAACCTCTTGTTTGGTCCATCGCTTCCACAATAAAGTCAGCAGGGAAGTGATTTTCAAACCACTCTTTGTTGTCAAACGGGTAGTGAACCTGCGCATAAGGCATTGAGCCGGATTCAAACCAACAGTCAAACACGTCTGAAACACGGCGCATCATTGTTTTGCCTGACGGATCATCGGGATTAGGGTAAACAACCTCGTCAATATAAGGCTTGTGTAGGTTTTTCACTTCAATTCCCGTTTTTTCTTTGATCTCGGCAATGGAGCCGAAAACATCTATACGCGGGAATTTCGGGTTGTCAGACTTCCAAACAGGAATAGGTGTTCCCCAAAAACGGTTGCGCGAAATAGACCAATCTCTTGCGCCTTCAAGCCATTTGCCGAAACGGCCGTCTTTGATGTGTTCCGGAATCCAGTTGATTTGTTGGTTGTTTTGAACCATTTCATCTCTAAAATCCGTCACTTTGACAAACCAGCTCGACATTGCCTTATAAATGAGCGGTGTGTCTGTGCGCCAACAAAACGGATAAGAGTGGGTGTATTGCTCTTTTTTTACAAGCAGGCGATTTTCTTTTAGCCAAGCCATAATCGGTTCGTTTGTTTCAAAAACCTGTTTACCTTCATAATCAGGTACTTCAGAGGTGAATTTGCCGGCTTCGTCAACAGGACAAACAATGGGGAAATTTTCATCATAGGCACGGCAAGCGTCAAAGTCATCTTGGCCAAAGCCGGGGGCAATGTGCACAATACCAGTGCCGTCTTCGGTTGAAACAAAATCACCTGATAACACTTTGAAAGCGCCTTTTGCTTTTAAGCCTTCAAAATATTTGAACATCGGTTCATAAGAAAGTCCGATCAAATCAGAACCTTTCATGGAGCCGACCTTGACGGCATTTTCAAGTTGCTTTTTGTATGCGCCTAAGCGAGCTTCGGCCAAAATGTATTTTTGCCCGTCTTCTTCCATAATAGCATAATCAATGTCACGCCCAACCGCAAGCATCAGGTTTGAAGGAAGAGTCCAAGGCGTTGTTGTCCAAACAAGAATTTTCATTCCGTTTTCAAGGGTGAACATCACCGTAATGGCGTTGTCTGTTTTGTCTTGATAGCCTTGGTTGACCTCAAAGTTTGAAAGCGGTGTTTCTGCTGCCCAAGAATATGGCAACACGCGAAAATCTTCATAAATCAAACCTTTGTCATAAAGCGATTTGAAATTATGGATAACGCTTTCCATAAAGCTCAAATCCATTGTTTTATAATCATGCGAAAAATCGACCCAACGCCCGATTCGTTTAAACATATCAACCCAAATGGAAGAATATTTCAAAACATCGGCACGGCAAAAATCATTAAATTTTTCAACGCCATATTGTTCAATTTGTTTGCGGCCTGAAACGCCGAGCTGTTTTTCGGCAGACATTTCAGCCGGCAAACCGTGGCAGTCCCAACCCAAACGGCGCTCAACCTTTTTGCCCATCATTGTTTGGAAACGAGCAACCACATCTTTAACATAAGAAACCATAATGTGCCCATAGTGAGGGGTGCCGTTTGCAAACGGAGGCCCGTCATAAAAAACAAATTCGGCTGCGCCATCACGATTGTGGACGGATTTTTCAAATGTTTTATCTTCTTCCCAAAACTTCAGGACTTCTTTTTCGAGTTTTACAAAGTCAGGTTTTGCTTGTGCATCAGCATAATGTTTCATGATTTAAACCTATTTAAAATATTAAGTTATTGCTTTAAGTTATTTGATTAAGATTTTGAATTTTATATAAAAAGATGCATCCCCTTAGGGGATAATAATGAAAGGTATGTAAGCGTTAAAATAAAGCATCTTTTTCTTTTGAATAAAATTAAACTCCAAGCAACATACAACAAGTTTTAAACCGCGTCAATAAAAAACTTCAAGATTTAACTTGAAGCTTTGTAAAAGAAGTTTTTAAAGGAAATTCAAATGAAAATCAGTTCGTTTCGGTTTTGGTGTAGTAATTTTTAGCGGTTGCCATATCTTTTAAGAAATCTTCCATTTCTTGCTCGTGTTCAATCTCTTCTTTCAAGATATGCGCTGAAAGACGATATGTTTCATAATCTTTGCCGAAGGTTAAATCGCAAATGCCTTGATAGCGCCCGACAGCACAGCGTTCGGCATCAAGATTTTGCGTCACAAGTGAAAAAGTGTCTTCATTTAGGGGGGCTTCATATTTGCATTTGGCGAGTTTTGAAAAATCATCAGGGTTTAAAACAGGTGTTCCGCCGAGCTCGATAATGCGGTCAGCAAGCATAGAGGCGTGTTCATATTCTTGTTTGGCGTGTTCTTCAAACTCTTCAACAATTGAGGGGCGCAAAATACCGGTTGCAAGCTTTGCACCGATAAAATATTGGTAGTATGCAAGCCATTCTTCCGCATACGCCTCGTTTAAGGTTTTAATTAAATCATTGACATCTGTTTTTGAAATGCGTCTTGCCATATCGCCCATTTTATTTTTCCTTTCATTGTTGTTTGAGAGCAAAATATGGTTTGATTTTCAAATTTCAAGAGCACAAAAAAAATTTACTTCAATTTAAGGTTTAAGGATTATTTTGGTATCAATGAAAGGAGAAAATAAAATGGTTTTGGTTGCACCAAGCATATTATCGGCTGATTTTGCAAGGCTCAAAGATGAGGTTGTTGCGCTTGAAAAAGCAGGGGCGGATATGATTCATCTTGATGTGATGGACGGGCATTTTGTGCCGAATTTGACTTTTGGGGCACCGATTGTCAAATCATTGCGCGGATATACAAAGTTGCCTTTTGATGCGCATTTGATGGTTTCAAACCCGGTGATGTTTATTGAAGACTTTGTTGCAGCCGGTGCAAATATCATCACGATTCATGCCGAAAGTGTTACGCATTTGGACGGCGCTTTGGCAAAAATCAAGAGCCTCAAAGTAAAGGCCGGTGTTGCCTTAAACCCCGCAACAGATGAAGATGTGATTAAATATGTTTTGGATAAAATTGACCTCATTTTAATCATGAGCGTTAATCCGGGCTTTGGCGGGCAAAGCTTTATCAGCTCAACAATAGAAAAAATTGAGCGCGTCAAAAAAATGATAAAAGGCCGCGATATTATGCTCGAGGTTGACGGCGGTATCAACGCTTTGACAGCGCCGCAATGTGTGGCTGCAGGAGCAGATGTTTTGGTGGCGGGAACAGCTGTTTTCAAAGGCGGCGATTATCAAAAAAACATTGAGGCTTTAAGATAAGGAGGCAAAAATGGCAACGGTTTTGGTGGTTGAAGACGAAAACGCATTAGCACTATTGCTCAAATATAACCTTGAAAAAGAAGGCTATGATGTGTTGATTGAAGACAGGGGCGACAAGGTTTTAGGTGTGGTAGAGCAAAGTGCACCGTCGCTGATATTGCTCGATTGGATGTTGCCGAAAATGTCAGGTGTTGATGTGTGCAAACTCATTCGCTCAAAGCCTGATTTGAAAAATATTCCAATCATTATGCTCACCGCCAAAGGCCAGG
>DPKR01000103.1 GCA_003542415.1 Alphaproteobacteria bacterium
TCCGGCAAAAAGTCATCAATATTATCCAATATATGCTTTGAAACAGATTTCAAGAAATCAGATGCGGCTTTGTTCTTCTTATATTCCTGACGCAATTTTTCAATCGGCTCAGTTGTGATGTTTTTAATAAACTTCTCACGCAGTTTTTCAATCTCGGCGCGCTGCTTTTCTTCCCATTTAGAAACATCTTGCGCTGAATTTTCAATTTCAGCCTGCATTGCATTCAAATCTGCCGTAATTTTTTCTTTTTCAGCCGGAGAGAGCGCATCAAAAGCTTCCGGATTTAAGACCTCACCGTTTTTAACAGGGGCAACAACAAGCCCGACAGGCATTTGAAGCAGCGAAACGCTTTTACCCTTTGCTTTCTTTTGCAAAAACTTGATATAATCATCCTTTTTGTTTTTGTATTTTTGCTGAACAATATTTAAGGCCGCCTTATATTCTTCACTTTCCAAAACAGAAGAGATGGACGAGCTCAAATCAACAATCAAATCATCAACATCTTTTGCAAAGGCGGTTCCCTCACCAGCTTCAAAGCTGATTGCAATCGGCTTATAAGGTTCTTCAAAATTATAAACATATGCCCAATCTTTCGGGGTGGGACGAAAAGCCGCTTCCTTTTCCAAGATGCGCTTGACAAGGCTCATTTTGCCTGTTCCCTCTGGGCCGAAACAAAACAGATTGTAGCCTTTGGATTTAATATTAACGCCCAATTCAACTGCGCTGATGGCTCGTTCTTGCCCAAGTGATGACAACCGCTCTTCAAGCTCAACCGTTGAATTAAAATCAAATTTTGAAAGATCGCATTTTTTATATAGTTCAGAAACTGACAATTTTGTAATAGACATTGTGATTTACCCTTTTATTTTTCATTTTTAGTGGTATAGTATAGCAAAAATAACTAATTTAGTGTAAACGTTTGATGAAATATTTTATTTATATTTTATTTTTTTTGACACCTATCCTGTCTTATCTCTGCTGGGTATTTTTCAGAGATAAAATAAAAGTCTCTTTTATAAAAAGTTTGATCAAAAAAAATGCAGATAAAGAAACTCAAAAAAATCACTTAAGCCTGTTTGAAGATATTCTTTTTGAAACGGCTGCAAAGCTTGTCGGAAAGGCAAAAAAAAAGAACCAAACTAAGCTCATTTCCGATTTGCAAAACGGAAACACCGAAAGCTTTTTTAAACTCTTAGAAAAAAAAGAACCTCTTTTAGCATATGCGCTGAAAGAGATTTTGCACCATCAAGGTAAAATCGTAAAAAGTGCTGAAAAACCATCATCTTTTATCGCAAAAATGATCTCAGCGCTCATACATGAAAGTACTTATGAATATTCACTCATTATAGATGACTTAAAAAATATGCCTTTCCTATGCTCACGAAAACACAGAGCCGTCAAGAAACTTCTCCATGCCAGACATCTGTTTTTGACAACAGACTTAAAAAAAGCTTCGGAAGTGCTCTTAAAAACGGCTAAAGATTTTCGGAAAGAAAAACTTTTTAATGAACTCGCATATACCTATTTTATGCTCGGAAGCATATATCGCATTTCGGGCGCGGTTGATGCCGCAGAAATGATGTTCACATCCGCTTTAAATATATATAAAAAAACAAATCACACATTCGGGCAAAATTTGATTTTAGCTGAACTAGGTATAAATTGCATGGGAGCAAAACGCTATGAAGAAGCCGATTCTTATTTTACAAAAGCAATTCATGCCCATAGAAAAAACAAAGATATTCTTCACGAAGCTGAAATTCTTAATAGACAAGCTCTGCTTTCAAATGCTCGAAAATCCCCGCAAAAAGCTCTCAAACAAGCAAACAACGCCATAAAAAAACATAAATTTCTAAAAAACAAAGACGGGATTGCCTTTAGCCTTGAACAAATTGCCCTAGCTTATAGCAATTTGCAAAACTTTAAAAAAGCAGTGAGCTACGCCAATCAGGCCAAAAAAGTTTATATTTCACAAAAAAATTATGCTGCTTATTGCGATTCTCTCGAATTTTTGATAAAACTTTGTCTCGAATTAAATGATACAACAAATGCAAAAAAACATTTTAATGCTTTGAAATACTGCATAAAAAAACATCCAACACATTTTTCGCTTGAAAATTTAAAAAAATTAGAACAAAATATTAAGTGTCATAAAAGTTAAAATAAAGTAATCTATTTTTAACAATTTTGACTTACACTTTTGAAAGTCTTGCACTTTAAAAAGGAAAAAAACTTGCTAAAGTATATGATAACTGTATGGACTTTAAGTCACTTTAGCTCCGCCATCAACCAAAACTTAAACGGGATGGCAACCTTTTTTCAACACTATTTTGCCGGCACGGATAATTTAAGAATCGTATCTATTATCTTATTGTTGCTTGCTTTTATACTGTTTTTGTTTTTGATTGTGATTTTATATATCAAATCGCTTTTGTCATTCATCAAAGAAAGCGAAGCGTCACTCGCATCTCAAGGCGGCTTTGTGAAAAGAACTATTGAGGACCAAGAACTCGAAAAAGAACTCGAAAAAGAATTGGAACGCGATTTGGAAAATACGAAAAGCGAACGTGCAACATTAAGAGAAAAACAAAAGAAAGAAAAAGATGCTTTTCTAAAAACACAAAAGGAAGTCGAACGCAAAAAAGAAGAAGAAAAAGCTAAAATCAAAAAAGAAGAGGAAAACTTAAAAGCTAAGACCATTCCTTTCCCGAAACCCGTCCCTGTACCGAATTTCAGGGGAGATGCTTCTTTAAGAGAATTTGATTGGAAAACAGGAAGACAGGGAGAATTAGACGAACTTGCTGCCGGAATTACACCGATGACATACACGCAGCCAAAGCCGATTATTGATATGTTAGGCCTCATCATTAATATGCTCGGGCGCAACATAGATATCGGAAAAATTGCGCAAACCATCAAATCAAGGTGTGGGGCCGGCGCATCAGAAGAAGAAATAATACAAACTATTGAGGCGATTCAAAACTTTATTTCGCTAGCAAACAACGGACGTTTTCAAAATCTGCCGAACAAGGACACCTTGCCGACACCTGAAATGGCTCTTTTTGCACTTTCAAAAGGAAATACGGCACCGACACTTTCTTTAATGGAATCTCTAATCAACGCATTAGTTGACAAAGCCGCAGAAACGAATGTTGTTCAAAAACGCGATATCATCTTTTTGGAAGCATCTAATTATGCCTGTATTTTCGGTTCAATCGCCAACACGGAAGGTGATCCGGCCTTGGCAACTTCAGCGTTTGAACTAGCACTTGAGCTTTCGCCGAAAAACCCGAATGCTTGGAGCAGAGTAGCAGATTGTTATGCCAAATCCCAAACTGACAGTAAAGCTGTTTGGGCTTATCAAAATGTTTTAGCCTACGGCGATGAAAATCTCTACCCCCACCAAATAGCAAATGCAAATCAAAAACTTGCAGCCTACTATGAAAACCAAGGAGACAGGCAAAAAGCATCAGCATTATATGGATTGAGCAATTCATATTACAACACAATCGGCATCAATACGCGTTTAACAAACAAAGAGCTTGATATTATTAATATTATTGAACAAAAACAGGAAGAAAATATGCCTGATACAATCGGTAGATTGCTCAATCTTTCAAGGAAAAAACAATACATATAAAAATAAAAAAACCTCACTTTTGAAAGTGAGGTTTTTTTTGGCTCCGACTGTCCGGTTCGAACGGACGACCGATCGGTTAACAGCCGATTGCTCTACC
>DPKR01000077.1 GCA_003542415.1 Alphaproteobacteria bacterium
TATGATTTAATGACAACAATGCTTTACCAAACATCAAATATTGATGAGCATTTGTTTTGTTCTCTTTTGAAAGCTACCAAGCAATACGGCAAAAATTTCAAGATTGCGGAAGATACGAATCGTAAGGCTCTTTCCTATAAAAGCTTTGTTCAAAAATCATATGTTTTGGGGCAGGCATATCAAAATGCTTTTCTAAAAGAAACATATATCGGTTTGATGTTGCCGAATGCGCTTGTCAATGCGGTCAGTTTTTTTGCGCTTCAAAGTGTTGATAAAGTTCCTGTGATGCTCAATTTTTCGCTTGGACAAACGCCGTTTTTATCGTGTGTCAAAACCTTGAAACTGCAAACGGTGATAACAGCACATGAATTTATCGAAAAAGGCCGCTTGGAACATTTGGAAAATGCCTTAAAAGAGAGCAAAGTCAACCTTATTTATCTTGAAGATTTTGCTCAAACAATCGATTTTAAAACAAAATTTGAGGGCATCAAAAAATATATTTTGCGCTCAAAGCCAAAAAACAGTGCAGATAGAACGGCCGTTGTTTTGTTCACATCGGGTTCCGAAGGATTGCCGAAAGCTGTGTGTTTGAGCCATAAAAATCTTAATGCAAATCGTGCGCAATTTTTGAGTGTTTTAGGGGTCAACAGCACAGATGTGTTGTTTAATGCGCTTCCGATGTTCCACTCATTTGGCCTGACGGTTGGCACCCTTGCGCCGCTTCTTTCGGGGGTTAAAGCATTTTTCTATCCGTCTCCGCTTCACTACCGCATTGTGCCGGAGCTGATTTATGATGTAAACGCAACCATAGTTTGCGGTACAGATACATTTTTCTACGGCTATGGAAGATTAGGGCATCCGTATGATTTCTTTAATATCAAATATGCAATTGTCGGCGGCGAAAAACTTAAAACGCGCACGGCAGAAATTTGGATGAAAAAATTCGGTGTGCGCATTTTAGAAGGTTACGGCACCACAGAAACGGCTCCCGTTTTAGCTTTAAACACGCCGATGTATCTTAAAGAGGGCACAGTCGGCCGCTTTTTGCCGCATATTGAATATAAGCTTGAAAAAGTTGAGGGCATAGATGAGGGCGGCAGGCTCTTTGTTAAAGGGGATAATGTAATGAAGGGCTATATTCTGCCCTCAAATCCGACCGTTTTGGTTGAAAATAAAGGTTTTTATGACACGGGCGATATTGCAAGCATTGATGCCGATGGTTTTGTTAGCATCAAAGGAAGAATAAAACGTTTTGCAAAAATCGGAGGCGAAATGGTTTCAATTTCCGCTGTTGAAAGTGCGGTTGAAAAACTTTATGAAGGTTTTATTTCAGGTATTGTGCCGACAGAAGATGAAAAGAAAGGTGAACAACTTGTTCTCATCACCAACAATGAAAAGGCTGAAATTTCTGAAATAAAAGCATTTTTTAAGACGCAAGGCTTGAGTGAACTTTGTGTTCCGAAAAGAATCGTATATTTAAAAAATCCGCCTCTTTTGGCAAGCGGCAAATTTGATTATCAAAGCGCATTAAAAATATTGGAAAATCAATAATTTAAAATATTCTTTTTTGCTTGACCGAAACTCAAAAATATGATATATTTATGGGTAATAAAAAGTATTATTTTTCATAAGGAGTGACGGCCATGACAAGTTCAAATGAAACACTCAAGCACATTATCAGGGATTATAATCCCCAAAAGCAGGAAGTGCTTTGCCGCATTGATTTGATAAAACTTTCTCAGATGGAAGTTTTGAAAAATCCGACGCCTGATAAAAAAGATGTTTATGAAACGTTTTTTGATTATACAACGGCTCTGCATAAACATCATCCGGGTTTAGATAAAAAAGTTGAAGAAATTTTTGGACCCTCCTTAGAGAAAATGGCAAAAATCGCACCTGAGGCATATCAAAAATATGAAAAGCTCACACATCCGGATAATGTTTCGGAAAAGAGACCACCATATCACGTTGCGGTTTATGAATAAAACAAAGCCTCTCTTAAAAGGGAGGTTTTTTTATGGTGATTTTGCTTTGTTTTTTTTGCAAGCTTGAAACGCAAATGATAAAGCCGGCGTGTTCAAAAAATCGGTGTGATGGATTTTCAAATTCGCGCCCGAGCTTAAAATCTGCTTCATAAGCCGTCCATTTTTTGCAAAAATCGGTGGCATTTTCGCAAGCGCCAAACTTCATACGTTTTGCAATTGCTTTAAAATCGCGCGGTTCGTCTATCTTTTCAATATCAACCCCCACGGGTTCATCGTCTGTTGCAAGCACCACAAAATTGTTGCTGTGAGCGAGGCTTAAATATCCCCCCTTTTTTGAAATGACTTTTCCTGTTTCAAGTGTTTCAAAATCTGTGCCGAAAACTTCTAAAACAAGCATTCGCCCTGTCAAAAATTGCAAAGCGCGATTTTCATCTTTGATTTTTTGAAAGCGTTTGAGGTCTGCCTGCCCAAGTTTGAGCAGAGCGGCGGATATGAAATCTCGCCTATTGATTATTTTGTTTAAGTCTGTTATAAAAATTTCCATAAACATTTTATACAACGATAAATTTAAAAGGTCAAGAGATGCAAACAGCTGCGCGTTACCAAGCCGTTTTTGAAATTTTAAGCGAGGTTTTTAAAGATAAAACACCTGCCGATGTTATCATGTCAAACTATATGAAATCGCGCAAATACATTGGCTCAAAAGACCGTCGCTTTATTTTAGACACAAGCTGGGAAATCATAAGAAGCCGTATGCGTCTTTCTTTTGAGGCCAAAAGCACGGATGTGCGCAAAATTTTGCTTGTGTATTTAAAAGATCAAGATTTTGACATCATCACAGGTGGGGAATATGGGCTTTCTCCTTTGACTCAAGATGAAAAAAAATGGCTCAAATCTTTGAACGAAAACGAAGAGGTTTATCCGCCATATGTTGAGCTCGAATGTCCTGAATGGCTTTTTGAAAAAATAGGTGATCCCGCGCTGATTCGCGCTTTAAATGCGCCGGCATCTGTTGATATCAGGGCAAATTTTATTTCAAAGCTTGAGCTCAAAAATCGTTTGAAAGGCGAGGGGCTCTTTTTTGCTCTTGCGCCATATAGCCCGCATGGCTTGCGCTCACATGAGCGAATCAACATCAACAATTGTATAGCTTATAAAGAGGGTTTGTTTGATTTGCAAGACGAATCGAGCCAAGTGGCTGCTGTTTTAATCAGCCCAAAGCCAAATGAAAAAATCGTGGATTATTGTGCAGGTGCCGGCGGCAAGAGCTTAGCGATGGGGGCAGAGCTTCAAAATGACGGGCTTATTTTTTGCCATGATGTCAATTTCAACCGCATGGATGCCATCAAAGCGCGTGCGGAGCGATTAGGCATCAAAAATCTAAAACTCATCAAAGAAGTAACGGATTTTGATTTTGATTGTTTTGTGGTTGATGCGCCATGTTCGGGGAGCGGCACTTTTCGACGTGCGCCGGATGCAAAATTTCGGCTAACACCCGAGCGCTTAGATGAGCTCTCAAAAATGCAAGCTGAGATTTTAGAATTTGCATATCAACACACCAAAGAGGGCGGGCGGATTGTTTATATGACATGTTCTGTTTTGCTTCAAGAAAACGAAGATATTGTCGAGTCGTTTGTTTCAAAACACAAAGATATTTCATTTGCAGATCTCAAAGCGCTTTGGCAAAAGAAAGTTGACGCACCATATCCCTTCAAAACAAATCGCTATCTTCAATTTTCGCCGCTTTTGACGAACACCGATGGCTTTTTCTTCTGTGAAATGGTTAAGAATCCATAAAACGTCATCCCTCGATTGTGGCAGACAAAACAAAAAGTCATCCCTCGATTCCGTGAGGAATCGTCAAGGGATCTACCGATTTTTTTATTTTTTTTTCTAATTTGTAGATGGCTTAACCTCACATTTGACAACGCTCGGAGCCATGACAGTTGTTTTTAGACAGAAAATAAACAAAATTTTCTTTTTCGCTCATTTTTTGCTTGCATACACCCCAAAAATATGCTACATTGATAGTGTATATTTAGGGATTTTGTCGTATTATCATGGCAATTAAATGAAAATTTGAAAAGATTTTTCATGTTTCTAGGTATGCGAGAAAAGAAATAATTAAAAACAAATAAACACTTTCAATCATGACAAACGTAAAGTTTTTCGCCGCGATGATCGTTCTCGCCGGCATGTTTTTCGTTAACTCCTGCAACAAGGTAATCGAAGAATCCAACGAGTATTCCTCGTTGGGTTTTCAGAAGGTAGCCCCCGAGGCTAATGACAAACTTGTAGACGAACTTCCCTCCACGGAGGTGAAGGTCGTCGGTGACTCGATTGTTTTCACCGTGACGACGACTTCGGTCTATGTCACACCTGAAGGCAAGAACAAGGAAGTGAAGAACGCTCCTGAGCATCTGACCCTCCTTGCTATTGAGGGTGACGACGACAAGTACTTTCCTTACTCAGGAAAGTATACCACCACTCGTGGTAGCGCGAGCTATAAAGAAGGTAAGGAAACCCCAATTACGGGCACACACTTTTATGTGACTCCGCGGGATTCCTCGAACGTGTGGAATGCTAGCAATGGCACCCACACCTTCGAGCACCTAACCACGGTGCACTTTCCTAAGGTGGTATGGGTAAGGTATAACGAAATCCTCAACAAGGATATCACTTATACCTTCAACCTGAAGCCCACCCTCACGGAGAGCACCTCACACCCCGAGGCAAACGTCGAACACGAAGGCAAGACATACACTATGTCTTACGCCTCCGAGGTGACTGCCAGGTACGAAGGTGTCGAAGGCTCCGCTTCCGTCACCAACAGGGCTTACCTTCGCAATATTCCTGATAACTACACTCAGGAGTTTGAGACCAAGGAGTATGTCGGAAACTTCAGCGCCAAGGAAGGCACTTTTGCGACCGAGGATCAGCACAATGCCTATGTCCGCAAGACATACAACAATGGAGTGCTGACCGAGGAGAAACCCTTTGAGATGCCTCTGGTTCTTTCAGCAAAGCTCACCCGTACGAGCGGTGCCAGAGAAGATGTCGAGGAGTTCAAAAACAACCTCGGCGTTTCGATGGCGCTTTCAGGAGCAGCCCAGACAACTTTCGGGGAACCGGACGAAAACGGGTATCGCGCTCAGAGGGTCACACGCAACTACACCCTTCGCGTGAGCGATGGTGCGCGTTATAAACTCGAGATTATCGTTGAAAACACCGTCAAGAACGGGGAAGATGTCTTTGATTATGCATGGTTTAATGCTATTGAGCCGGAGATTTCTCTCCAGCCCAAATTCAACGCCAGCGAATCAACTGCGTCAAACCACGTATCTGATGTTGAGGTTTCCGTGAATCTCAATGTGGCGCGTACAACGCGCGGCCAGCTGGAAACCAAGGCCGCTACTGACAAGAAAGAGCCTTATACCATCAAAGCCTCCCATCAGGAGGTTATGACGGTCTCTGATGAGTATGTTCCCGGAAAGGATCGAAGTGTCTGGACGGTCACCCCTAGCGGTAATGGCTACGACATCACCGGTCAGCTTTTCGAGACTTATACTCTCTCCGGTGAGCGGGAAGTTGACAACACCACGGGTAGGCTGAACAGTTCTTTGGTTGGTAAAAATAGCACCTTCAAAACTGTCAAAAACACCGAATACCAGATCACCGGTAATGGTTGGACTGGTACGGGAACTGTGACCTATACCGACAACGCCGACAATGGCGTTCCTGATGATTCTTTCCAGAATGAGTATGAAATTTCTGCCGATGGCAAACTCACGCTCACTCTGAAGGGTAGGAAGGGACCTGGTTCTTCCAAGACCTTTGAGCCCATGTTCACTCTCACTGAGGGTGGACAAAAGATCATCAGCAACGGTACGAACAACGGAACTTACACCTCTTACACCTACACCAATAAGGTGGATGGTGTTTATGCTCTTGAGGGCAAAGAGGTTAAGCTCTCAGCAACCGCAACCCGCGAACTCAGAGTTGAGATTCCTGTGGAGACCATCCTCGGAGATATCGTTGCAGCGTATGTAAGTCTTGTCCCCGCCCACAAGGTTGGAACAGGTTTTGCATATGGTGACAACACTCAGTATGCAACTGAGTGCATCACCATCTATCGCTCCAACGGTACCGCCGCTGCCATTCCTTATGCTTATGAGACAGAGGAGGCCGCTAATCGCGTTCCTTCTCGCTCTCAGATTGAAAATGCTCGTTGGCTGAGTGGCTATAACCAGGCCATTCACACCTCAGGCATTGACAAAGCGAAGAATGGAAGCTGGGAGCCTGCAAAGGCGGAGGATCTCGCCGTCAGTGGTGTGCGAGCAATCGTGTACACACCGCTTGTAGGAAACAAGCTCTCGGTAAGGGATGAAACGCTCAATCAGTGGGGCTGGCGTGGTGGTAAAAACTATTCTTGCAAGAGCAATGATCGCATTGTTTGCGAGAATGGTGTTGTTACCATCATGGATCCCTCCGGAAACGTTTTGAAACGTTTCAAGTAGCAGTCGTAGCCATAATGAAATGT
>DPKR01000022.1 GCA_003542415.1 Alphaproteobacteria bacterium
TCGCTTGTTGCACAAGCCAAACATTGCATCATCTCCGATGGTCCATCCGGAAAAGATTGTCCGGAGCCAAGCGTAACAGGTTGAAGCTCAGGGGCTTTGCAAACAAGGTTGTTGCTATAAAGGAGGCAAAAGCCATGGTCTTCGTCGCCGAGGTAAATGCCGTCAGAATTAATATTTGTGTCGCTTGTCATTGAATTCAAAATCAAACTTCCGTATTCTAAAAAGGCATAATAAAACGGAAAAATAAGCTTGTTCAAAACAAAAAGCAAAAAGGTCGTTGATGAAGCAATCAATCCGCAGACCAAACAAGTAAATGCCATTCTTAATATTTCGGTCCACACTTCCGCCGGGCTTTCTTCAACAACCGAACTGACATGTTTTAATAATCTGATTGAAAGCCAAACAGCAAAAGCAACCATCATAAAAGGCATTGCGCTTTTCGTGACTTTAGGATAGGCTTTGAGAGAAGATTTTGCCATAGCATCATAAAAGGCAGCCAAAATTTCTGCTTGCCAACAAGAACGTTGTTGTTCGTCCAAATCACTTTCTTCACCCGTTAAGCCTTTGTCTACAAGGGTAACATCACCTTTGTCCGAGCCGCAGGCAGAAAGCATCAAAACGGTGCATAAGACAAGGAGCATCGTCCTGAAGAATTTGAATATGTCCGAACTAAAAAACTTCATTTTTTGAAATCCTTGCCTCTTACAATCATGAATCATCGCTACCAGCGCCGTTTGGGTTGGTTTTCGAGCCGCCACCCAGTTTTGATCTGATAGCATCATTTCTTGCAGCAATTCTGTCTTTCACGCCGGCAATAGCTCCGCTTGCGCCTGTAACCTTTCCTGCTGCTTTAATTCCGGCGCCGGCAACCTTCTTAGCCGCATTAGCTGCCAAACCGCCGAGTTTGTTGCCGATTCCTGTTCCGCCATCGGTTGATGAAACTTTAGCTGCCAATTCATTGACTTGTTCGACAAGCTTAAATGCAAAAATACAGCAGGCGATTAACACCAAAAATTTTACGCCGTCTAAACTCATCATATCTTTTAACAAATCAACATTATTACCGTTCAAGACATTTTCAAGGGCTTTCTTTCCATCTTCTGCGCCTTCTGGTCCCTTGCTTTCGCCCATCAAGGCTTGACCAATAAGTTTACCTGTAAAGCTGATCACAAGTCCCATCATCACAAAATTGAAAAATGTGTTCATAAATATATCCCAGCCTGTTTTTGCATACTTTATCGTAATTTTGAAAGGCCAACACGCAATCAAAAACGGCAAAAGGGTGCAGAAAATTCCAAAGCGAACAACACAGTCAAGCAGATAAAAACAGCAGGCAAGCGCAATCATCCATCCGAATGCATAACAAATCAGCCCCTCTATAAGCATCGAAACATCAGGAAGATGGAGCCCCGGAGATGCGCTATGAACAGAAACACACATAAGTGCAGACCCAATAGCCGGCAACTCAGCGGCTGAATTGCTGAAAATTTTGACGGCTGACAAAACCTGAGCAAGCAAGTTTTGCGAAATATCACCTGCCGGCATAGAGCTTTCGTTGGCTACCGCCAAGGCTTTCATGTGTTTTCCTAAATCATCGTCGATAATCGTCAAACCAAATTCTAATCCGGCTTCCATCAAAGGATTGATAACATAATGATAGATATAAGCGGAATTAGATAAAAGCAAAACAGCAACAAGGACCTTAAAAGTCTGAATCAAAATGGTTTGCAAATATTTTCCGACATCTTGTTTTGTGACAGCGCTCACAGAAAGCAATGTTTGATAAGCAATAAAAAGAGCCAAAACAACAATAATCACATACCGAAAAGATGAAGCAAGGGCTTTATATGAGCTTGTTGCCATAGATTGATCTGTTTCCAGAATAACACTGAAAACAGGGCAGAGTAAACAATCTAAAGGACCTTTTCCGCCACCTATTTCGGCATATCGTGCCGGCAACGGCTTGCATCCCTTCATGGCTCCCCATGTTTGTTTCCCTGATTCGGGATGCGCATTGAAATAAACAAGTTTCCCGTTTACTTCTGCTGCATCCACATATTCACCATACCCTCTTCCGCCGTATTCTCTTAAAAAGTCCAAACATTTTTGTTTTTCCGTATCCGGATCAATTCCTCTGTTTTTGCATTCTGCTCGGAAACCGTAGTCCATTCCTTGGCCGTTTGTCATGTAATCTTCTGCGCCAGCTGCAAAAGCATCTTTTACACAAAAGCAGAAAACCCCGCATAAAATAAGGATTGATACCTTTAAAAACTGATAAAATTTACTTTTTGTCATGTCGTCCGTCCTTATTTTTCAAAGGGTTGCCCAATACCTTCAAGGCGATCAATAAAACAATAATCAAAAGTCCCGCGCTGATGCAATATAAATATGAGCTTGACATAACCTCAAAAACACTGAATTGGATAGCATACATCACAGCGGCAAACAACAATATTGTAATTACAATCGACTTCATATCTTTTTCCTTTATCATAAAACATTATAACACAAATTAAAAGAAAAATATGTTACAATATTTTTAAAATTTCACCTCAAAAAGTCCCCTTATTTAAAAAGTGTATACAGCTTTCAACGACATCAGGATTGTCAAAAATATTGATGTGTGAATTTTTAATGTGGATATTTTGGTGTGAAAAATCTTCTTCAGTCAAATCGCCCGGAACTTTGATTCCCTCAAAATGCTTAACAAGAGGCCTTAATAGCTTGTCTTTGTATGTTTCGCAAAAAATCAAACCGAGAGGAATGCCTTGAGGCAACTTTGGCACTTTATTCACATCAACAGGCGCGCATTCTTTCAAAGCCGGGCCGAAAATAAGTTTTAAAATTTTAGAATGTGACATCGCAGCACAAACATCACTTCCCAAATTGGTCGGATTGACATTTATAATTTTGCCGATTGTGAACTTTTTGTTCCATGCAAAACTGGCGTTTAAAAGATATCTCAAGAGCAGGCAACTGGTCCCTTTGGTAATAAAAGAAACTTCTTTAACATCTTCGGTATGTGTCAAAAAGAAATCAAGTTGATCAATATGAGCTCGAATGGATTTCCTTGTTGATGGATAGTTAATCGCCGCCACATTGTAGCCTTGATTTTCGAGTGCCTTCCAAAGAGGTTTGAAAATGCCTTTGCTTTCGCCCAACCCATGCAGCAAAATAACCAAATTTCCGCTTTGTCTTGGCAGTTCAAAAACTTCTATCAATTTCACAAAAGCTGCTCGACATTCTTCAAATGTTCCGGTTGCTCTGCAAATGTCCCAATTGTCAAGCAGCCGATATTTGCGTGTTCGATAATGTCTCTGAATGCGCCATTTTTGATAATAAAAAACATCTTCCCAAAATTGTTTGCCGCCTAATGTAAAAAAATGTAATCCCATAAAAACCTCCGAATTATTATTTTGTTATCGCCATCTGGTTCGGTATTGCCGTAATGGTTACTCTGGATTTGTTATCCCCGTCCGATTCAATTAAAATCTGCAAAGCTCTGTTATCTCTAAAATAAGTCATTTGGCTGATTCGTGTGCGCACAACGGCAACTTCCAGCCACCGAAGCTTCGGCATTTCGGAAACATAAAAATCAAAAACGCGACTCGCATTATATGGGGCAGAGTAAGCAACACTTCCGATCCAATTCTCACCGCTTCCAAGTGCGTTTGTTTCGTTCAAATCCAAATAAGCGCTTTGAGGGAAGGGAATGTCCGGAAAATTAGCAAATGCCGGCGGTATTTCCGAACCGTCAATGCCGTTTAGCTCTAAAGGCTTGTTTGCGCAAGCAGAGGTTAACATCGCGAGAATCGCACATATTATAAGTCTTTTTTCCATTTTCTTTGTTGCTTTCTTTAAACTTTAACAAAGCAATTATAATCTTCTAAAGTTAATAAAAAGAAAATAAGCACATATTTAATTCAAAAATAAAAGCCTTAAAAAACAAAGATCTATTTCAAAAGTGCAAAAAAAATCAAAATTTTTTAAAAAAGGTGTTGACAAGG
>DPKR01000132.1 GCA_003542415.1 Alphaproteobacteria bacterium
GCTGTGTACAAAAAAGGTACATAAGAAAACCCGTATACTTTTCACCAATTTGTTTTAGCCAATAAAAGCTTAGAATGAGTCAAATACGACGTACGGCCGCTTTCGCTGTGTACAAAAAAGGTACATAAGAAAGCGGCCGCACAAGTAGTTGACCATTATAAGCTTTTATTTTACTTTTTCAACTTGAGCAAATTCCAACTCAACCGGTGTGTATCGACCGAAAATAGAAACAGAAACCTTGAGACGTGTTTTTTCTGTGTCTACCTCTTCAACAACACCAACGAAAGATGCAAACGGACCATCGGTCACGCGAACATTTTCGCCAACTTCGAAAGTTGCAATTGTTTGCGGGCGTTCAACGCCTTCTTGCATTTGCTTCATAATTTGTTCAACTTCTTTTTCGCTGATCGGTTGCGGTTTTAAGCGCAAACCGTCACGCGTTCCCAAAAATCCGCTCACACGCGGTGTGTTTTTCACAACGTGCCAAACTGTGTCATCCATATCCATTTTAACTAAGATATAGCCGGGGAAAAACTTCTTTTCAGTGCTGACTTTTTTGCCCTTTTTGATTTCGATCACATCTTCTGTCGGCACCAAAACATCTAAAATCTTGTCTTCCATTTTTTTCAAAACGGCTTGTTCTTTGAGCGACTCGGCAACCTTCTTTTCCGAACCGGAATAAACATTAACAACATACCAACGAGCAGCCATGACTTATGCTCCTAATCCTAAAACAAGTTTAACAGCCCAAGCTAAGACAACATCTACCATAAAGAAGAAAGCTGCCGCAAGTGCTACAATGATGAGTACAACGGTTGTGACTTGTGTCACTTCTTTTCTTGTCGGCCAAGTAATTTTTTTAACTTCTTGGCGAACTTGTCTAAAAAATTGTATCGGACTGATTTTCACGTCTAAAATCCTTTTCATTAAAATACCAAGCTTTGCTTAAATGGCAGGGGCAGCAGGACTTGAACCCACGACACTCGGTTTTGGAGACCGATGTTCTACCAACTGAACTATGCCCCTTTGTTCCAAAGCAAAACAATTTTTTTGTTATTGATACACATATATCGTTTCAAAATCAAGCTTTTTTTCATCAAAGCAAGCAGATTTTTATTTTTTTTAACCCTCAACTTCAGGTTTGGCACGTTTACGTGCAAGCGGGTCTAAAATCTTTTTGCGCAAGCGAAGCGATTTCGGCGTTACCTCCAAAAGCTCATCGGCAGCAATATAAGAAAGTGCTTGTTCCAAGCTGAGCTTTCTCGGCGGAATAAGATCAATGGCTTCATCTTTGCCGGCAGCGCGAATGTTTGTCAATTGCTTTGTTTTGGTCGGATTGACTTCAATATCGTTTGATTTTGTGTGTTCACCGATAATCATACCGATATAAACCGGCGAATTGTGTTCCACAAACATCGGCCCTCTGTCTTGCAATTTCCAAAGCGCATAAGCCACAGCCGTTCCGTTTTCAGATGAAATCAAAACACCCGTGCGTCTGCCTTCGATTTCGCCTTTATAAGGCTCATAGCCATAGAAAATGCGGTTCATCACACCTGTGCCGCGCGTGTCGGTCAAAAACTCGCTGTGATAGCCGATTAAACCGCGTGACGGTGCATGAAAAATCAAACGAACTTTGCCGCCCAATTGTGAAGGTATCATATCTGTCATTTCAGCGCGACGCAAACCCATTTTTTCAACAACCGTACCTGAAAATTCTTCATCCACATCAACAACAACTTCTTCAACAGGCTCTAAAAGGTTGCCGTTTTCATCTTTTCTCATCAGCACACGCGGACGTGAAATTGAAAGTTCAAAACCTTCGCGGCGCATGGTTTCAATCAGCACACCGAGCTGCAACTCGCCTCTGCCTGCCACTTCAAAAGAATCTGTTCTCTCTGTTTTTGAAATCTTGAGTGCAATATTGCTTTCAGCTTCTTTTTCCAAGCGGTCCCAAATCATACGTGAGGTCACCTTATCTCCCTCGCGTCCTGCGAGCGGCGAATCGTTGACTGAAAAGGTCATAGCAAGGGTCGGCGGATCAATCGGCTGCGCTTTGATTGGCGTATCTACCTCATAAGCACAAATTGTGTCTGCCACCGTGCCTTTGACAACACCTGCCACAGCCACAATATCACCTGCATGAGCCTCATTTAACGCCACACGTTCCAAACCCTTATAAGCCAAAATTTTTGAAATGCGCGTTTTTTCAACCTCGCCGTGTTCGTTGATAACTTTGACCGGATCATTTAATTTCAATGTGCCGGACCAAATTTTGCCCGTTAAAATTCGGCCCAAAAACTTGTCGCCTTCCAATGTTGTCACAAGCATTGAAAACGGCTTGTCTTTTTCACACTTCGGCTCGCTGACATATGATAAAATCAGCTCAAAAAGCGGCGTTAAATCTTTTTTCTCATCTTTTAAATCTTTGACTGCCCAACCGTTTCGACCTGAAGCATAAAGCACCGGAAAATCAAGCTGTTCATCAGTGGCATTCAAACTCACAAAAAGGTCAAAAATTTCATCCAAAACTGCATCCGGCCGTGCATCCGGCTTATCTGCCTTGTTGATAACAACAATCGGTTTCAAGCCGATTTTTAAGGCCTTGCCCAAAACGAACTTTGTTTGCGGCATCGGTCCTTCTGAAGAATCCACAAGCAAAACCACACCATCAACCATAGATAAAATGCGCTCCACTTCACCGCCAAAGTCTGCGTGTCCGGGGGTGTCAACAATATTGATATGATTGCCGCGCCACTCAACCGATGTGCATTTTGATAAAATCGTAATACCGCGCTCACGTTCCAAATCGTTGCTGTCTAAAACGCAATCAACAACTTTTTGGTTGTCGCGAAAGGTGCCGCTTTGTTTCAAAAGCCCGTCAACAAGGGTTGTTTTGCCGTGGTCAACGTGGGCAATAATGGCGATGTTTCTCATACTCATGGTTTTATTCCTCTTTTTAAATTCGCATTACAATAGCGCGTTTTTTTTTAATTTCAAGATTTTTTTGA
>DPKR01000036.1 GCA_003542415.1 Alphaproteobacteria bacterium
TAAACAAATTTCAACAGAATCAATTTATTTATTCTCTCGTTTAGGTGACATATTCAAAATGGGAATGAATAAAGAAAACAAGCAAATGTTACTGAAATTGATATTCAAAGAACTCAAGATTCGAGATGGAAATGTTGGGTATAGCCTCAACGAACCATTTTCCTATTTTATTAAACAAGAATCTCAAGCATCAGCATAACTTTATTAATTAATTTGATTAAATTTCGAAGCTCTGGTAAATTTACCAAAAAGGAAACGAAACTATGAAAGCGGTAATTTTAACAAGAGTTTCTTCAAAAGAACAAGAAGAAGGGCACAGCTTACCTGCCCAAAATGCAAGATTAATTGAATATGCCAAAAGAAAGAATCTCGAAGTAATTCGCACATTTCAAATTATCGAGTCATCAACACGAGGAAAGCGCAAAGAGTTTATGGCAATGATAAACTTTTGCAAACAACAAAAGGAAACCATTGCAATCGTTTGTGAAAATATTGACCGCCTCCAAAGGAGTTTTCGTGAGTCGGTGTTGTTAGACGATTTAATCCGTAAAGAAATAGTTGAACTTCACTTTTTTCGTGAGGGTATGATAATTGGCAAAAGCTCTACTTCCACCGACATTATGCGTTGGGATTTTGGTGTAATGGGTGCCAAGGCATATGTTCTTCAGCTTTCTGAAAATGTAAGAAGATCTTTAGAATACAAACTGAATAATGGTGAAGTAATAGGACCAGCACCTTGTGGATATGAGAATTATATAAATGAATACGGGAAACATTCTATTCGGAAAAAAGAACCAGAGGCAACTTATCTCAAGAATTTGTTTGAATTATATTCCATTGGTAGTACATCCATCCACCAGTTAACTAAAATGGCTAATGATTATGGTATCAGAAGTAGAATGGGTAACAAACTTGGTGTTACGTCAATGATTGTAATATTAGACAATCCCTTTTACTATGGGGAAATGCTTGCAAAAGGGCGATTACACCGACATATCTATGATCCGTTAATTACAAAAGAACTTTGGGATGCTTGCCAAGAACAACGGAAACTTCAAACAACGAAACCATTCAAACAAGGAGAAATACCTTTTCTTTACAGGGGAATCTTTACGGATCATTACAAACAAAAGATATGTTCCTGCGAGATCAAAAAGAAGAAGTTTGTATATGTGGTATGTTACAAAGAAAATGGAACACGAATTTATATACCTGAATATGTTATTGACAAGCAAGTTGAAGATATTTTAGATGATGTAGCTGTACCTGAACAAACCATTTCTGATTTTAAGGAATACATTAAATCAAGTAAACAAGCGGAATTGGATTATCAAAGATCCGAATTAGAACGAATAGATGCTAAGCTAAAGAAAATCGACCTGCGTATGACGGCACTGTTTAATATGCGTTTAGACCAAGAAATAACCAAAGAAGAGTATGAAACTAAACGTGATGAGTATAAACTTGAAAGATCTCGACTGGAATTACTGAGAAACGCCCATCACTTAGCAGATGACGGATTTAATGAAACAGTTTTGAATATGTTTGACCTGCTAACATCTGCAAAAAGCGTATTCAAATCAAATACCAGCGTTCAAAACAAACAATTACTCCTACATTTCATATTTGAGAAACTTGAACTGAAAGAAGGTGTTATCAGTTATAAGCTGAAATCTCCATTCTGCTACACCAAAGTTGATAGTTCGATGTCCAGTATGTCTCCTGTACCAGCTAAAAATACTAAAAATTGGGAACTCATTGAAAATACAGAATTAAATGGCAAATCTACGGCAATTTCTGGTAATCTTGATGAAAATGTTTGGGAACCGTGTGGAAGCGCTGAAAACAAAGGGCTCTCGGCGTGTTGCGAGAACCCTGTACAGTTTGGCTGCTTCACCTGGACTCGAACCAAGATTGACGGAGTCAGAATCCGCTGTCCTACCATTAGACGATGAAGCAATTCTCT
Organism: Alphaproteobacteria bacterium; assembly: GCA_003542415.1. Taxonomy (GTDB): domain Bacteria; phylum Pseudomonadota; class Alphaproteobacteria; order RF32; family CAG-239; genus UBA1254. The sequence goes on from DPKR01000036.1 coordinate 1,967, forward strand.
TTTTTAGTTGAGAGGTATATACGCTTTTTTTATTTGCTTGTCAAATATTTTTTAATAAGTTTGTTGTAAAAGAAAATATCAAATATAAATCTAAAAAACGGAGGCAGATATGTTCAAAAAAATATCTTCTTTTTGGGAAATGATTTTCGGACCCTCTGATGAAGAGAATGCGGGGGATCTCAAACTGCATACATATAAGAAAAAAGGTCTGACACCGACTTTTTTTGATATTGCACGAGATTTGAGCTCAAAACAAGATCAGGTTTTTGAAGCCTCTGTTTATAATTTGTGTGTGATTGCCAAAGCAAAAGTTGAATATCAAAATGAGATTTTGAAAATATTGAGTGACTATTTAGTCAAACGCCCCAAAGAAACAAAACGTGCGGAATATATCAAAAACACGCTTTCGGCATTTTCCTTGGATGAATTTTTGCACAATTAAAAGTATAATATTTTATATACAATCAATTTTTAGTTGACTTTAAAACAAAAAAGCCATATATTAGCTTTTGTTCATAAGGGGCAGCCTATCAGCCCGAAACTCTAACTTTTATGAAAGGAAAGATTGACAATGTGTACGGGGACTGTTAAGTGGTTTAATTACAAAAAGGGATATGGCTTTATTGAGCCGGAAGACGGAAGCAAAGATATTTTTGTGCATATCACAAAATTGGAAGAAAAAGGCATCAGGCGTTTAAACGATGGCCAAAAGGTGAGTTATGAACCTTATGATGACAGAGGTCGCATCGCCGCCGGCGAAATTGAAATTTTATAGTTCTTCTTCACTTAAAAACAAAAAAACCTCTGAATTAATCAGAGGTTTTCTTTTTCTTTGCTGTGGTTGTTGAAGCAGTGGCGGGTTTTAAGTGGCGCGTCATATCCAAAAACTTTTCGGTGCGCTGCTTCTTTAATTCGGCCGGCGTTAGCTTCAAAAGTTCGGTCAAATGTTTGCGAAGCGCCGCGCGCAGATTGTCAAACACGGCTTTTTTGTGTCTGTGTGCGCCGCCCATCGGTTCTTCAATGATTTCATCAATCACTTTAAGTTTTTTCAAATCTTGTGCCGTGAGTTTCAAGGCTTCAGTTGCATCAACAACTTTGTCTGCAGAGCGCCACAAAATAGAAGCGCAACCCTCCGGCGAAATCACGGAATAAATGGCATTTGAAAGCATCATCACAACATTGGCCGTTGCAATGGCAATTGCGCCTCCCGAACCGCCTTCGCCGATAACGGTTGAAATAATCGGCACTTTGACTTGAAAACATTTTTCAATTGAGCTGGCAATGGCTTCAGCTTGCCCGCGCTCTTCGGCATCAACACCGGGGTATGCGCCCGCTGTGTCAACAAAAGTCAAAATCGGCATATTAAGCCTTGAGGCTAAATCCATCAAACGTTGTGCCTTGCGGTAGCCTTCAGGACGAGCCATACCGAAATTGTGTTTCATACGCGTGTCTAAATCGTGCCCTTTTTCTTGGCCCATCACCACAACAGATATGCCCTCAAATTTGCCGATACCGCCAATCATGGCTTCATCATCGGCAAAGCGTCTGTCACCTGAAAGGGGAACAAAGTCTTCAATCAAAGCATTAATAAAATCAATTGTATGCGGACGATCAGGGTGACGCGCAATTTCAGTTTTTTGCCATGGCGAAAGATTTTGATAAGCTTCGCTGATTAAACGATTGAGCTTTGTTTTGAGCCGTTTAATCTCTTTTTGAGTATCAACATCTTCATCTTTTGAAATTTGTTCCAAATGGGCAATTTTTTCTTCAACACTAACGATTTCTTCTTCAAAATCTAAAACAACATCGCTCGATTCTTGAGCCATTTTTTAAACCTCATAAAAGTTAATCTTAAAATCTTCATACCACTTTTTTTAAAAAAAAACACCCTTTATTTTATATTTGTTAATTTTTTCATCCTTATGGTTGAAAAAGGACATTAAATCAAATAACATACATCAATAAAACAGACGTCTTTATGGGAGAACTTTTTTGTTAACGCTTTTGTTTTTTGCCACATTTTTTTCATCACTCGTGTGGCTTATTTATGCCGGTCTTTTTGTGCACAACCGTTTTGCAACGGTGGATATGTCATCGGTTGACGCATATACTTTGGCGCTTTATGCCGGGCTTGTGGTGATCCCTGTGTGGATTGTTTGGCAGGTTTTCGGATTTATCAATCAATATTTCAAAACAAAATCAACCGATAAAAAGCTTGAACAACTTTTTACGCAGATGAAAAAAAATCAGGATTATACGGATCTGGTTGTGCGTGTGATGTTAGACGCCGAACATGAAATTAAAGATGGCTTTGTTGTTGGCAAATTTGATGTTTTTGTTGCGGATATGAATGAAATTTTGGCAGATATCGTTCAACGTTCTAATGCAGCCTCAACCGTCAAAATCGGAGAGCTTTGGACAAGGGTGAAAAACGGCGAGCGTTGGAGTATTGCAAAAACATTTATCGAAAACGCTAAAGCACACACGGATTTTGAAGCCTATTTGAAAGACAAAGCCGAGCGTGACAAAGTTTTTAAGGGAACGCTTTTGGAGTTTTGTGCTCGTTACCAAAATCTTTCGAATTTGCTTGAAAAGCACGATAGAGACCGTGTTTTTATCACCATTTTGGAAACGGGGGTGATGGGCAGGGTCTATGCCATGCTTGCCCCGATTGCCTTAAAGGTTTCGGAGCCTGTAGCAGAGCCGAAAAAAGAAGAGGAAGAAGAAAAAACTTTTGAAGTTTCGCCTTCAATTGAACAAATGGAAGCGCCTCATGAAGAAAAGAGAGATTCTATTTTCAAAAAACTCAATTTGTTTGCAAAAAAGAAACAAGAAGATGAAGAGTTTTCTGAAAAAGAAACCGCAGAGCCCCAAAGCGATGATGATGCTTTTTTCTCTGCCTTGCAAAAAAGTATGACATCTGATGAAAAAACGGAGCCCTCGCTCAAAAATCCGGAAAATTTTGCCTCTGAGCCGGAACCGCATTTTGAACCTGTTGTAGAAAGCAGTGAGGCAGAAGAGTTTTCGCCAAAAGAGCTGGAAGAACATCAGCAAGAGAGCCTCAAATCATTTTTAAGCGAACCGGCAACACCTCAAAAAGAGGAAACAAAATTTGAAAATGATGACAATTTAGCTTATCCTTTCGGTGGTTGGACGGATGCGGGCAATAATTAAAGCGCTGTTTGTTTTTGCTTTATGCACTGCGTTTTGTGCAGATGCTGCAGACAGCAAGATTGCGCTTTACGGCAAAGCAAAATATGCGGATGATTTTAAATCATTTTCTTATGTTAATCCTGATGCGCCAAAAGGCGGCAGATTAGTCATTCCGGAATATGGCGGGTTTGATAACTTTAATCCGTTTATTTTTAAAGGCTCGGCTTCGGGCACCGTTGCGGATTTGATTTGGGACAGCTTGGGTTATACGCCGGCTGATGATATTTCGGTTGCCTATCCGCTCATTGCAAAAAAATTTGAGGTTTCTAAAAATCATATTGATTTTATCTTAGATGAACGCGCCAAATTTGCCGATGGTTCAAAAATTAAAGCAGACGATGTCATCTTCAGCTTTAATGTTTTACTTTCAAGCGGTGCACCGATTTATAAAGTTTATTATGCTGATGTTGAAAAGGCCGAAAAAATAAACGACCATCAAGTGCGTTTTTATTTTAGAGATGGCGCACAAAACAAAGAATTGCCGCTGATTTTAACGCAGTTTAAGATTTTTCCGCAAAAGGACTGGGAAACGAGAGATTTTGCAAAACCGAGTCTTCAAATTCCGCTTGGAAACGGGCCATATAAAATCAAAACCTTTAAGGCGGGAAAATACATTGTTTTAGAGCGCGATAAAAACTATTGGGCGGCCGATTTGCCTGTTCGCAAAGGTTTTAACAATTTTGATGAAATCCGTATTGATTACTACCAAGATACAACTGTGACTTTGCAGGCGCTTTTTGCCGGCAATATTGATGTGAGAGAAGAATATATTGCCAAAATTTGGGCAACCGGATATGATAACGATCTCATTAAATCGGGCAAAGTAATCAAAAAAGCATTTGAACACAACAATCCGGCGGTGTTGCAACATTTTGCCATCAATTTGCGCCGCGATAAGTTCAAAGACAAACGCGTTCGCCGCGCGCTTGATTTGGCGTTTAACTTTGATTTTGCAAATGAAAAACTTTTTTATAATGCTTATAAAAGGCTATACAGCTATTTTACAAACACGGGTTTTGAGGCAACAGGTTTGCCGCAAGGAAAAGAAAAAGAGATTTTGGAAAAATATAAAGACAAACTTTCTAAAAATGTTTTTGAAACGCCGTTTACATTGCCGGACAATTCAACACCTCAAAAAGTGCGCGAAAATTTGAGGCAGGCAGTTCAGCTTTTCAAAGAAGCGGGATATGAAATAACAGACGGGAAAATGCGAAATATTCAAACAGGGGAGCCTTTTGAGTTTGAAATTTTGAGCAATTCCGCCAACGGCACAACCTTTACGCGCGTGATGCTGCCGTTTATTCATAATTTGCAAAAAATCGGGGTGGAAGCAACTTTCAGAAGCTTAGAGGTTAATATTTTTAAAAACCGCATGGACAATTTTGATTATGATATGGCCATTATGTCTTATCGCATCAGTGCAATGCCGGGCAACGAGCTCAAAGAGATGTATGGCTCAAAGGCGGCCGATGTGAAAGGCAGCTATAACATCATGGGCATCAAAAACGAGGTGGTCGATTTGCTTATTGACGAGATTATAAAGGCCGAGAAAAAAGAAGATTATGAGGCTTATATCAAGGCCTTAGACAGAGTGCTTTTGAGCGAATATTATCTCATTTTTCAGTGGTATTCTCCATATAACAGGGTAGGCTATCAAAACAAATTCGGTATACCTCAAACAGACATTAAAGTCGGTTTTCAACCATTGACATGGTGGGCAAAGGAAAAACAATAATGCGCACATATATTATCAAAAGGCTTTTTTTAATTCCTTTAACACTGCTCGGCATTTTGGCAGTCAATTTTGCCATTATTCAACTTGCTCCGGGCGGGCCGGTGGAATATGTGTTGGCAAAATATCAGGGCATGAACACCGACTCAAAAGCACAATTCACCTCAACACCCCAAGCACAAAGCAATTCATCTGCCTCAAAATATCAAGGGGCGCAAGGTGTGCCTGAAGATTTGGTTGAAGAACTCAACAAGCAATTCGGGTTTGATAAACCGTGGTATGAGCGGTTTTGTAAAATGGTGAAAGATTATGCCGTCTTTGACTTTGGCAGAAGCTATTATCAAGACAAAACCGTTTTAGAGCTTATTGCCGAACGTATGCCCGTTTCTGTCTCGCTAGGGCTTTGGTCAACGCTGATTATTTATCTGATTGCGATTCCATTAGGCATCAAAAAAGCGCTTTATGACGGCACAAAATTTGACATTTCAACAACAGTTGCCGTGATTGTCGGCTCTGCCATACCTGTTTTTTTGTTTGCCGTCTTTTTAATTGTGTTTTTGGCGGGGGGAACATATTTGCAATGGTTTCCGCTTCGGGGGCTAACCTCTGACAATTTTGAAACACTTTCAATGTTTGGCAAAATCAAAGACTATTTTTGGCATATCACATTGCCTGTTGTTTCAATCGTGATCGGTGGTTTTGCAACGCTTACCATGCTCACCAAGAACTCATTTCTAGAC
>DPKR01000052.1 GCA_003542415.1 Alphaproteobacteria bacterium
ACTGTCTTTGTTTCAACAAGCTTTTTGGAACGTGTTTTCATGATAAAAACAAAAATCGATTATCTCAATATGGGCATTGAGATTGAATCAGATCAAGATTTTCCGACAACAATTAAAAAGAATTTGGAAAAGAACAGAGCAGGCGGTTTATACAGTTATCAGCGCGAATCGTTTAAAGACTACAACTTTGATGATCGCTGGTTTGGAACGCCTGTTTTAGATGTGACGTTAGGTAAGGGCTGGAATCATAATAAAACCACAACAACAAACTCAGATAATTATACCTTAAATTTTGCAGGGATTGCTGCAGGGCTTGATGTGACGGCATATTTTTCAGGCGATTCAGGCAATGATCGCAAACCGACAACGCGTTTGACGGCAAGCCGTGAGTTTTTGGAAGAGCCTTCAAATCCGCTGCTTTTGAAAAAGATGGAAATCGGTGATGTTTCAGGGGTGAGTAACTCATATTTTACAAATGCAAGCTCCGGCCGTGGTATCACATTAAGCAGCTTTAAAGATTTGATTCTATCAGCCGACAAAACAATTGATATTACCGGACCTTTGCAAGAAGGTTGGCAGGTTGAGCTTTATTGGAATGATCAGCTTATGGGGTATAGGCAAAACGGTGTGCTCGGGCGATACAACTTTGAAAATATGCCCGTTTCATACGGTTTGAACACGTTTAAGCTCGTTTTTTATGGCCCGTATGGTGAAACAAAAACAGAATATAAACGTTATTATTCCGGCACAAGCCCCGTTAAAAAAGGCGAATTCGGATACACAATTGACGCTTTTCAACCGGACAGATATTTGGTTGAAGATCATCGGCATCTTGATAAAGAAAGAAAAACATCAAAATCTGTTTTTGATATGACGGGTTATTACGGTTTGACCGACAACTTGACTTTGATGGGTGGATATACCCAAACGCCTGATGAAAAAAGGCTTGATGTTCAGAATTTTTCAATGGCCGGTGTGCAATATGCCATTGACGGTTTGTCGCTTCAATATAACTTAGAGCGCAATTTAGACAGCGACCGCACAGGACACCATATGGAAGCGCAAGGTGATGTTTATATCGGCACAATTTATGCTTCGGCAGATAAATACAACAAGATACATTCTCCCGTTTCAACGCGCGGCAATGACTATATGAAAGACCAATATGAAGCGCGTTTGAGCGGTTTGTTGCCGAAAAATATTCCCTATTATGTGAGCTATCGGTTTGGCAGCTATGAACAATCGCCGCAAAAATTTCATGATGTGTCTACACGCGTTTCAAAAGGCTTGAAAAACGGTGTTAACCTGACACTTGAAAACACATATTATCACACAACGCACGGAGGAAAAGACCGAGACGAAGTGCAGTTCGGTGCATATAAATGGTGGGGCAAGTTTTCATCGGAGGCATGGCTGACCTACGATGTAGAGCCAAATCACGAATTTAAAGAATTTCGTTTGCGCGGTGATTGGCGCATGGGTCGGCGCACATATTTCTCGGCAGAATATATCAGAGATTTGAAAAGAGATATGGACTCTATTTCAATTTCGGCAGGTAAGGTGTTTGATTTTGGCGGTTTAACCCTTACTTTAAGAGCCGACAGAGACGAAAATATCAGCGCGTATTTGACATATAACATCAGCTTTGCCAAAGAGCCGGATAGGCTGAATATATTTGCAACGGGTAATTCGCGTTTTGGCGAAACAGGCAGTGTTTATGCAAGGCTTCAAGATGAAAACAGCGAGCCGCTTGAAGGGATCGGCTTGAATGCAAACGGTTTGGAAAAAGAGGTTTATACCGATGAAAAAGGGTATGCGCTTTTGACTGATTTGCAAACATATGAAAAAACTATTATTGAAGTAGATGATGAAACATTGCCGGATATCGCATTATTTCCTGAAAACGATACGGAAAGGCTCGTTTTGAGGCCCGGAACAATTCGCACAGTAGATATTGCCTTTATGCACAAAGGTGCTGTTGAAGGCAAGCTCGAAAATACATATGATACTTTGATGTTTGGTTATGAAATTGTGGCATATGATGAAAACGATGAAATTGCACTTTCAAGCTTTAGTGATACAGAAGGATATTTTGTTTTGGATGGTTTAAGATTTGGCACCTACAAGCTTGTTGTTCAAAAAGACGGTGAGGTTTTGGCAACATTGAAAGATGTTAAGGTAGATGATGTTTCGGTTTATCTTGACAATGAAATTGATTTGAATGAAATTGCGCCCGAAAATAACGATGAGGAAAGTGATGAATTTTTTGACATCGATGTTTTTGATGAAGACTATGAATATGAAATTAGTGCCAAACGCGAAGAAGAGCTTGGCGCACTTGAACCTGTTGAGAGAAATGATGAGGAGCAAATGAGCGAAGAAGTGTTGGACGAAACACCAGATGAAAATGCTCCTGTTGAAGCGCAAGAGTTGCCGCTTGAAAACAAACCGATCAGTTATGAAGATGTGCAAAACGGATTGAGTTTGCTCTTAAAACTTTTGTGGAACCATATAAAATCATATATTTATTTGTAAAATGTTTTTAAAGAGAGATAAAATGAATTTATTTAAAAAATTAACACTGAATATCACAACAACGCCTGTTTTGGAAATCAACTTAAACAAGCTCATTGATAACTA
>DPKR01000099.1 GCA_003542415.1 Alphaproteobacteria bacterium
AAAATCAAAACACTCAAAGAAACAGTGACACTGATATCAAACGGTTTGAATGTAAATTTGGTATAGTCATCGTTAATAACAGCTAAAACGATGATTAAAACAAAAATCGGTATTTCAATAAGGCTACGGATAAAATTCATGGTTGCCTCCTTAAATCAAAATTGTTATTTTTTCGGGTTGAGCATGTTTTGAAGCTCTCTGCCCATTTTAAAGTGTGTGACACGACGTTCTTCAACAGAAACTTTTTCGCGTGTTTTCGGATTTTTAGCAATACGAGCCGAACGTGTGCGGACAGAAAAAGAACCAAAGCCTCTGAATTCGACACGTTTGCCTGAAGCTAATGTTTCAATGATCGTGCCAAAAACAACGCGAACGATTTTTTCAACGTCTTTAATTGTTAAATTCGGGTTTTTAGCCGCAATTCTTGCTATAAATTCTGATTTTGTCACTTTAATATACCCCTTAAAAATGAAAGTTAATGAAAAATATATATTTAAATACAGCTTTACAATCGTAATTTCCAGTTTTTTTTTTATTTTACACAGACATCTGCCGCTTTTAAATATAACGGTTTGGGAAAATCCATATTTTTTTGATTAAACTTTGAAAGGCCGACAAGTGCTAAAGTTTCAACACTTGGATGCGATTGAAAACAGGCGTCATGAATATGCAAACCGCTGGGCTTAGATAAAAATCTCTCGACGCCATCTCCGATGAATGTGACACTACGACCTTTTAAATCTCGGATGATATCTTCATAAAAAGCTGTTTTGGGAGAATCGACTTTATTTAAATGTGCATCGTAATAGGCAACATAAAAATCTTCACGTTTTGTTTCTACAAGAACAGCGATACGGTCGGAATATTGATGAGGTTCAAGCTGATGTGCATATATATCAAACGCATTGATACCGCAAAGAGAGAGCTTTTTTGAGGCTAAGCCGAATGCGCGAGCGGCCGAGACAGATGAACGAACGCCGGTGAACGAACCGGGCCCCGTGCACACACAAAGCAAATCAATTTCATTGAAGCCAATTTTGTTTTCTTTTAAGATTTTTTCGATTTGCGGAATAAGAACTTCACTTTGTCCGAATGTCATTTCAGAAGAAAAAACGGACTGTGCCGTATTGTCTTTGAACAAGGCAATAGAACAAAAATTTGTGGTTGTATCAAACGCAAGTGTAAACATTTTATGCACTTTACCTAAAAAAAAGATTTACGAGAACATTCTTATAATATAAAATTTCAAAACAGGCAATGATTATTTTATAGAGATGATAAAATGGATTTTGATGTTTTAACGGTTCTGTGTTATGTGAGTATGATTGCGGCGGCTGTTTTGGCTGTTGCCGTTGTTGATTTTAGAATTAAATTTTTAAGACAAAAGCAGAAAAATTATTTTCTTAAACGAGACAGAGAACGTTATGCGGAAACCATTTTTGCTTCTAAAGACGGCTATTTTGCTTTTATCTACCCTGATGAGGCTATTAAAGATCCGATTGAAACAGTGAAAGAACGGTGTTCAAGAAGGCTTGCCGTTATGCTTGATTTGAAAAACGGCAGAGAATCGAGTTTTGAAGATGTTTTGGCCGTTTTTTATAAAGAAGATGCTTCGCGTTTGAAAAAATATTTGACCTTGATGCGCGATGAGGGAGTTTCTTTTGAAGACACATTTACGCTAAAAGCAACAAAAAGAGGTATACGCGTTTTCGGAAGCCGTATCAATGCGTTGGACGGTAATCTTTATTGTGATATGCTCTGGTTTAGAGATTTGAGCAATGAACAGATCAAAATTGAAGACTTAGAAAAAGAAACATCTGAGAAAGATACGTATATTAAAACACTTGAAGAACTGATAGATCATTTAGATACACCCGTTTATTTAAAAAATAAAAAAAATCAGTTGGTTGCTGTTAATAAAAGATATGCTGAGTTGCTGGGAGCGGCTTCTAAAGAAGATGCAATGCGATTGGCTGAAAAATCAGATTGGCAGAAAGCTTCAGATGAACTTTCGCAAAAAGCTTCGGAAACACACCGCTCGCAAAAGAAGAATCTTCAGATTGTGTTCGGTGGGGTGGCGCGTTATTTTGAGATGGTTGTTAATCCGTTTCATGACGAGGGAAAGCTTGATGAAATCGGAACGGTTGGGCAACTGATTGATATGACAGAGCTCAATGATGTCAAACGCCATTTTAAAGTGCATCAGAATGCGCATTTAGAAGTTTTGTCTGCGCTCAAAACAGCCTTTGCTATTTTTGATTCTAAGGCGGAATTGATTTTTTACAATCAATCTTTTATTGAGATGTGGCATTTAACGCCGGAAGATTTGGAACAAAAATTTTCTTTTGCTTCGTTTTTGGATATCATCCGAAATAAGCGGCTTTTGCCAGATGTGAGCGATTTTAAGGAATACAAAAAAAGTCAAATGGAGCTTTTTTCCAATTTGATTGAACCAAAAGAAAATTTGCTCCATTTGCCAGATGATCGGACCCTAAGACGGTTGGTTGCACCGCATCCGAATGGGTTGATTTTTGCTTATGAAGATGTTTCAGACAAACTTGCAGCTGAGCGCACAATTCACGAACTTGAAAATGTTCAAAAAAACATTGTAGAACAGATGTCTGAGGCAGTTTTGTGCTTCGGACAAGACGGAAGATTGAAATTTTTTAATCGGGCATATTTGAACCTTTTTAAAGCTACTGCAGAAGATTTGCAAACGATGGAATCTGCGTTGGATGTTTTTGAAATGCAAAAACCGTTTTTCACCAAAGTTGAAAATTGGAGTAATTTAAAACAACACATGTTTCATCATATTTTTGAAATATGTGCGGCTTTTAAGCTGGAGCTTGATGATGCTTCCATTGTATATGCAAAACCTGTTGTTTTGCCTGATGAGTCGATTATGGTGTTCTACCAAAAGGGATAGGTGGCTAATTTTCAAAATCATTTTGACAATTCAGATTTGCGGTTGCATAATAAGCATGTTTTGTTAAAGGAAACGTTTGTGGCAAAAAAAGAAGATAAAAAAGATAAGCAAGAAAAAGAAGAAAGTTCTTTTGCATGGAAAAAGAACGGCTTTGATATGCGCGAACATTTGACATTGAAAAACAATGCAATTGAAGCGGAAGCCTACCAAGAACTGGCAAAAAAAGAAAAAAGCAAAAAGACAAAAAACGCTGAAAAAACATTGCCTATCGGTTTGCAAAAGTTAAGAAAAAAAGTTCGTGAAGTTTATGACGAAGATGAAGAGGAAGACGACTATACATATACGTTTGCGCCGATTATGCAAATGGAGGATGAAAACGAAGATAATCGCTTGTTTAAAGGCTTAAGTGATGAAGAGAAGCGTGCGCTGAAGCAAAAGCAAACCATTGATACTGTCAAATCGCAACAAGATGTCGGTAAGATGGAGGCCTTGCACATTGCTCATAATTTAGCAAGAGAAGCCGGTTTGAAAGGTTTGAGCGAAAAAAGTGTTGCACGAGGAATGCAAGAAGCCGAATTCAGACCACAGGAAATGCAAAAAGAAATAATATCAAAAGATGTGACCCAAAAGCTCGGTATTAAAGGAAAGATTGAAGACGGTAAGATTATTCAAGCTGCAAGGGGTATTAAAAAAGTTGAAAATTTAGGTGGGCAAAAGGCAGCGAAAAATCTTGATATGAAAGATATTGTCAAAGCCGGAGAAGAAAAGCTGGATGAAATTAAGCTGGCAGAACTTATTTTGCAAAAGTCCGGACAAGACGTTAAGAAAAGAAAAACAAAATTTAATCAAGGTAAAGAAAAAATTGAGTTAAAACACTTGGAGAATAAAGATTCAAAGGAAAGTAAAACAGAAGATAAAACCACACAGAAAAAAGAAAAATTAAATCTTTCGAGCAAAAGTGCTGATTTTGGCAGATAAGTTGTTTCAAAGATTTGACAGTTTTAAAAAAGTGGTTTATGATTTGTGACAATTAATTTTAACGGATAAGGAAAATTTTCATGGAAACACAGTATTATACACTCGTTGAAAAACAAGATTTTTATGAAATCATTGAAAATAAATATGGGGAATTGGCTGTTTTTATAGATGCAAGACCGGGTACACCGGTTGATCCTGTTTTAGAGTTTGATGGTAAAGAGACGGCTTTGCTGAAACGAGATGAAAGGCTCGCTGTGCGTTTGGATAATATTGATCCTGAAACAAAAAATATTTTGGCGGAGCGCGAATTTGTGATGATTGTTGAGTTGCAAGGAGAGGTTGTTGAACGTGTTTATGGTGTGCCGGTGGAAAATGTGGAAGAAATTGTTTTCCATGGTCGTCAGACACGTGCAGATGAGTGGATTAAGGCAAAAAGCAAAGCTGATGTGATTAATTCTTTCGGCGCTGTGAAATCATGGGTTGGCGGGCAAAAGTAAAATGATAGGTATAGTTATAGTGACACACGGTGCTTTAGCCGAAGAATTTTTATCTGCAATGCAATATGTTGTCGGTCCTCAAAAAAATGTGGCGAGTGTTGGGATTTTTCCAAATGATAATATTCAAAGCCGCAGAGATGAAATATTGGCTAAAGTGCGGGAAGTTAACGACGGATCAGGGGTTGTGATATTAACAGATATGTTTGGCGGAACACCTTCGAATCTGTCTATTTCTCTTTTAGATAAAGAAAAAGTTGAAGTTGTGGCCGGACTTAATTTGCCGATGCTCATAAAGCTTGCCGGACTTCGTTCAACAGCAACATTAAAAGAAACAGCTAAAGCTGTGGAAGATGCCGGTAAAAAATATATCAATATTGCTTCGGAAGTTTTAGGACACTAAAATGGTTGATATTGTTGAAAAAGATTTAACAATCCAAAACGAAAAAGGGTTGCATGCGAGAGCTGCGGCAACTTTTGTAAAGACGCTTGAAGATATTGACGCTGAAGTTTTTGTTTCACGCACGGGTCAAACAGTGCAGGGTGAGTCGATTATGGGACTTATGATGCTTGCCGCTTCTAAAGGATCTGTCATACATATTAAAGCAAAAGGAAATGAGGCTCAAAAAGCGATTGATGTGCTTACGGTTTTAATCAATTCAAAATTTGGGGAAGAGTAAGATACATTTTTGCTCTTGAGTTTTGAGTTTGAATTTTTATATAAGATAAAGTTATAAAAAGGAAATTATTTCATGAAGGCAAATAAAAATTTTTTGATTTGGGCTCTGATTTTTTTAGGAATGTTCCTCGCAATGAGTATTGGAGGGACGAACAGTTCGCGTACTTCACAAGAAAAAATGGCGTTTTCCGATTTTATGACCGAAGCCGAGAATAAACGTATTTCTGAGGTAACGGTCAGTGGGCCAGATGTTTATGGCAAGATGATTGACGGAACCGGATTTTATACCTATGCGCCATATGACCCAACGATGATTGAAACGCTCAGAAAAAACGGAGTGAAGGTTAATGCCAAGCCAGTTGATACAAGTTCTTCAACATTTTGGGGGGTTGTTGTTTCATGGTTTCCGATGTTGCTTCTTATCGGGGTGTGGATTTTCTTTATGAAACAAGCTAATTCAGGCAATAATAAAGCAATGAGTTTTGGAAAATCTCGCGCAAGGCTCATTGAAAACACTAAAAAAGTGACATTTGAAGATGTTGCAGGAGCCGATGAATCAAAACAAGAATTGGAAGAAGTTGTCGACTTTCTAAAAGATCCGAAAAAGTTTTCAAGATTAGGCGGGCGAATCCCGAAGGGGGTTTTACTTGTTGGCCCTCCGGGAACGGGTAAAACGTTGCTTGCAAAGGCAGTGGCCGGCGAAGCAGATGTGCCGTTTTTCTCGATTTCAGGCTCCGATTTTGTGGAGATGTTTGTCGGTGTGGGTGCATCGCGTGTGAGAGATATGTTTGCGCAAGCCAAGAAAAATGCACCATGCTTGCTCTTTATTGATGAGATTGATGCTGTCGGTCGCCACAGAGGTGCCGGTTTGGGCGGTGGCAATGATGAGCGCGAGCAAACTTTGAACCAACTTCTTGTTGAGATGGATGGTTTTGAAGAAAACGAAAATGTAATCTTAATTGCTGCAACAAACAGACCTGATGTGTTGGATCCGGCGCTTTTAAGACCGGGGCGTTTTGACAGACAAGTTGTGGTGACAAACCCTGATATTAAAGGCAGAGAAGAAATCTTAAAAGTGCATGTCAAAAAAGTGCCTTTAGCGAAAGATGTTGATTTGGCTGTTGTTGCCAGAGGAACGCCCGGCTTTTCGGGCGCAGATTTGGCAAACCTTGTTAATGAGGCTGCGCTCCTTGCTGCGCGCAAGGACAAGCGCAAAGTGACAGCACAAGATTTTGATGAGGCTAAAGACAAGGTTTTGATGGGCAATGAGCGCAAATCTATGGCGATGGATGAAAAAGAAAAAATGCTCACAGCTTATCATGAAGCAGGGCACGCTATCTGTTCGCTCAATGTGAAAGAAACAGATCCGATTCACAAAGCAACGATTATTCCAAGAGGCAGGGCACTCGGAATGGTTCAGCAGTTGCCTGAAAAAGACCAATATTCATACACACGCGCAAAGATGCTTTCAAGGCTCACGATTTTGATGGGTGGCAGAGCAGCGGAAGAGTTAAAATTCGGCTATGATGCTGTGACCTCAGGTGCATCATCTGATATTGCAGCCGCGACAAATTTGGCGCGTTCAATGGTGACTGAATGGGGTATGAGTGATTTGCTCGGACCTATTCAATATGTGGACAATTCCAATGAAGTCTTTCTGGGGCGCTCGGTGACTCAAAATCAAAACATGAGCGAGGAAACGGCTCGTTTGGTGGATGCTGAAATCAAGCGTTTGGTGACTGAAGCGCATGAAGAAGCTTTGAAAATTTTGAAAGCTAAGAAAAAAGACTGGGAAACATTGGCGCAAGCGATGATTGAATATGAAACCTTAACAGGTGATGA
>DPKR01000082.1 GCA_003542415.1 Alphaproteobacteria bacterium
CCGGATGTTTAATTGTTATTGCACCTAAAGATGAACAAGAAAAAGCTTATGCCAATCAGGGAGAAGACACAGAACACCACATATCAACCGTTAATTTTAAAGAAAATCCGGAAAGGATTGTTGCGATTGTCAGTACAACCGAAAATAAAGATCGTTTGTTGTCGTTGGCTGGGAAATATGGCATTGACGCTAGCAAAATACATACGTTTGACAGTTTTATTGAATATTTATCTCAAACAAAGGGCAGAGATTTTAATAAAGAACTTCAAGATAGCGGTGTTTATCAGATTGCATCTCAAATTGGTATAGATATCAGCACCTATAAAGCGAGCAACGAAGAACAGCTTAAGAATGCTGAGACTGAAATTAAACATGCGATTAAAAAACGTCAATATGAAAATACAGAAGAACAGAATGCGGCAGATATGAAAAAGCTGGATGATAAGCCTAAATTGCAAGAAGAGTATAAAAAAATAGAAAAGGAAGAAAGACCAAATCCAGAGGTTGAAAAGGAAAAGACACAACAGCAAGGCGAGAATAAAGACAAAGAAGCAAAAGAAGAGACAGCTTCGATGGGTGATTTATTAAGAAAACTTTCAGGCAGACCCACAAAATCAGATGCTTTCGAGAGGAAAACTACTGAAATTTCTAATCCTGTTAAAACGGTGGTAAAAACTTTGAATACGACGGCTGCGGTTATTAATCGTATTTCTAATCAAGGGCGGTCGTAGATTTTTGATAAAAAATGCTTGCAAAATAAATTTTTTCTGTTAAATATATTTCCCGAATCGGCAATGGTGCCGATGATAACAATATAACACACGCAAGACTAGGCGGATTGCTTTTGATGAAAAGAAAAATTCGCTCCGGTGCCTTGAGAAATCAAAGCCAAAAGCTTGCGGAGGTTTAACCGGAAAAGAAAAGGAATTTATATATGTCACTTCCGACTTTTACAATGCGTCAACTCGTTGAAGCAGGCGCACACTTCGGTCACCACGCTCGTCGTTGGAACCCGAAAATGGCTTCTTACATTTATGGTAAGAAGGACAATATCCACATCATTAACTTGCAAAAAACATATCCGATGCTTTATACAGCATTAAACGCTGCACGTGAAGTTGCGGCCAATGGCGGCAAGATTTTGTTTGTTGCAACAAAAAAACAAGCTCAAGATGTGGTGAAAGAAAACGCACTTCGTTGCGGTCAATATTATGTGAACTATCGTTGGCTTGGTGGTATGCTCACCAACTGGAAAACAGTTCACAAATCTATTAACCGTTTGGTCAAATTAAACGAAATGTTTGAAAATAACCAAACAGAAGGTTACACCAAAAAAGAAATTTTAAACCTTAAAAAAGAGCAAGAAAAACTTGCGATGTCTTTGAACGGCATTATGAATATGGGTGGTCAGCCGGATATGCTTTTTGTGATTGATACACCAAAAGAATCTCTCGCTATTAAAGAAGCTAAAAAGCTCGGCATTCCTGTTGTCGGTATTGTTGATACAAATGCTGATCCGACAGAAGTTGATTATCCGGTTCCGGGTAATGACGATGCTATCCGCGCCATTACGCTTTATTGCGAACTCATGAGCGCCGCTATTGTTGACGGTATGGCATCCGAAATGGAAGCCAAAGGTGTTGAAGTTGAGGCTTCTGAAGAAGAAACAGCTGAAACAAAAGCTCCGAAAAAACGTGCAACAAGAAAAAAAGCTGAAGAAAAAGCAGCTGAATAATCTTTTTTGAGAAAAAAGGCGGTGGTTTTTCTCTGCCGCCTTTGGTTTGAAAATTTTTTTTGTAAAGGAATAAATATTATGGCAGAAATTACAGCCGCTAAGGTTAAAGAATTAAGAGAAACAACCGGCGCCGGTATGCTCGACTGCAAAAAAGCTTTGGTTGAAGCAAACGGCGATATGGACGCAGCTATTGACTGGCTCCGCAAAAAAGGTTTGGCAACGGCTGCTAAAAAAGCTAGTCGTATTGCTGCCGAAGGTTTGGTTGCCGTTAAGGTCGAAGGAAACAAGGGTGCTGTTGTTGAGGTGAACTCTGAAACAGACTTTGTTGCTAAAAATGACATTTTCCAAGAATATGTTCAAGATGCTGCAACCGTGGCTCTCTTGAGTGATGGTGATGTTGAAAAAATGAAAGCTTTCGGTTGCCCGAAATGCGGTAAGTCTTTTGGCGAGCGCCTGACAGATATGATTGCAAAAATCGGCGAAAATATGAATTTACGTCGTGCTGCTGTTGTTGAAGTTAAAAACGGTGTTGTTGCTTCATACATCCACAGCGCTTTGAAACCAAACTTAGGCCGTATCGGTGTTTTGGTTGCTTTAGAATCAAATGCTGACAAAGAAAAGCTTAATGAACTCGGTAAGCATATTGCAATGCATATTGCTGCTTCATCTCCGCTTTTTGCAAACATTGCAAGCGTTGATCCGGCTGCTGTTGAACACGAGCGCGGTATTTATGCCGAGCAAGCACGTGCATCAGGCAAACCCGAAAACATTATCGAAAAAATGGTTGAAGGCCGTGTTCGTAAATATTACGAAGAGGTTGTTTTGGAAGAACAAGCCTACATCATGGATCCGGATAAAAAGGTCAAAGATGTGATTGCAGAAGCAGCCAAAGAACTCGGCACAGAAATCAAACTTTCTTCATATGTTCGCTTCAAACTTGGCGAAGGGTTACAGAAGAAGGAAGAGGATTTTGCAGCAGAGGTTGCCGCTCAATTAAATAAATAGCTAAAAGTTCGTATAACGGACGACTAAGTACAGAAGCACTTTTTAAAGCTAAGTCATGTACAATCAAGTACACTCCTGTCGCTTTAAAAAGTGTTTCTTATTATTCGTCTCGTTCTCCGAACTTTTGTATGTTTAAGTACTTCCGTTCTTGTTGTTAGTTACATTATCTCAACCATCTTCCGCTATTTTTAGTCTTGAAACCGGATTTTGACACCGTGCACAAGAGCTTACTGCGTATTTAGCGCATTATCCGATTATTTAGACGTTTAATAATGCTATTTTTTTACGGTTTTCTTTTTGCGCAAAGTAAAGCTATGGCTTTCATCAATCAAAGATAAAACTGTTTCATCATCCAGCGAATCGTTTAAAACAACTGTTATCCAATATTTTTTATTCATATGGTAGGCCGGATAGATGCCGTTTTGTTTAATCAGCTCAGGGATTTTTTGATCATCTATTTTGAGGTTCATCACTTCAATTTTACCTGATTTTTTTGCATCTAATTTTTCAAACTCAAGGCTCATGACAAGAGCATACCACTTTTCGCTGTCCGGATTTTTGAAAATGCCGAATGTGGGATATTTTTCCCATGGAAAAATAGGCGAATCGCCGTATATTTGCTCTAGTTTTGAGGCAATGCGACCGGTTTGAGCGGATAAAAACACATTTGAGGTTGTGCATTTTAAGCAAATGTCTTTCAAAATGTTGACATATTCGGTGCGCACCAAGCCGGCATAGCCGATTGCCATTTCATCAACACGAATGGCAAAATAAACATCACCCGTGTCAACATCATAGACATCGCCTTTTATGCCGTCTTTTGAAACCGAAACAACAGCTTTGAAGGCGCCGTCCATAATTGTTTTTTCAAAGACATAAGTATCGTTTGATTTTTTGAAACCGTAAGGCTCAAGTTTTGAAAAATCAAGGGTATGTCGTTCAAAAATTTGTTCTTCTATTGTCATAAAAACTTTTTATCACATTTAAGTTATTCTTTCAAGGCATGATTTATTTTTTGTTTGACATTTGATATTTTTTATGTAATATCCAATTGACTTTTGGGGTTATAGCTCAGTTGGGAGAG
>DPKR01000065.1 GCA_003542415.1 Alphaproteobacteria bacterium
AAAGCCAATTTGCAAAATCTTCCAGATTTTCCACTTCTGCAAATAATCGTGATTTTATATATAAATCGAGCATTATTCTTTCTATCGCGTGACAAGCGTAATAATTTTTTTTCTTAAAAAGAATTTCATATGCGTCTATATAAGAAAGGAAATGCTCACAAAAGCCTAAATAAAGGGTAGATAAGTCTGTATACTTTTTAATTTTGTTATTGTTTTGAGTAAGAACATCTTTAATTGATTTAAATGATTCAAAATTTTGTTTCATTTCAAATCCTAAACTTACCCTCTGCCCTCTTTAACGGCGGTGATGTTGCGGATAAAGGTCATGTTTGTTGCTAAATCTTCCAAATTGATCGGGAGCTTGTGGCGCCAGTTCGGATATTTATCACGGTCTGTGCCGGGCAGATTTTGCAATTCGGTCACCCCTAAAATATCTTCCATTTGCAAAACAACAACTTTGCTTTTGGCTTTGCCCAAAAGCTTGTGAACAGCCTCGCTCAAACCTTCAGGATACCCCTCGCCATATAGATAATCCGACTTTCTTAAATTGTCTTTCGGCCATGTGCCGTTTTCATCCAAAACTTTCAAAAGCCGCCAGCGATCTGCCTCGCGCCCTTTATATAGGTTTTGCTTTTCAATATCACTAATCAAACCAAGCTTGTTTTTGAGCTCAATATCATATCCAAACCACCACATTTTTAAAGGGGTCATATCGTGCGTTCCGACAGAGGCAAACGCTTCTTCAGAATAATATTGCGGCGCTTTGAAATCGCCGTTGCCGAAATCCCACCTTTCTGCCCACAAAACGCTCATTGCATAAATGTTGTTTTCTTTGAGCTTTTCCATAAAGCCTTCCGGCACATTGCCGATGCTCTCGCCAACAATCACACATTTGTTCAAATGGCTTTCAAGCGCCGTTAAGGCTAACATATCTTCAAAATGATAATAAATATATGTGCCCTCAACACCCGTGTCTTTGATCATAAACAAACGCATCAGGCTCATCACATGGTCAATCCTCAACGCGCCCGCCGATTTCATATTTGCACGCAAAATTTTCAAAAACGGCTGATAAGCTTGTTTTTTGAGCTCCACCGGATTGAACGCACCCAAACACCATTTTTGCCCGTTCGGGAAAAACGCATCCGGCGGCGCACCTGCGCCCAAATCTTTGAAATAAACATATCTGTCAGACCAAAGCTCTGCGCTGTCTTTGCAAACACCAACCGGCAAATCGCGATAGAGCCCGATTTTGAGGCCCAAGCTCTTCACATATTCTGCCGCTTCATTAAACTGTCTGGCGGCTTCAAACTGCAAAAATTTGAAAAACTCAATTTCGTTTTCATGTGTCTGCTCAAAAATGGCCAAATCCATAGGGCTTTGGTTTTTGAGCCCCTTCGGCCATGCTTGCCAGCCGCCCCAAACATTGCGGCATTTGCTTTGATAGATTGCCTGATAAACGGCAAACAAATGAAGGTTTATCCCCTGCTCTTTTTTGAAGGCCTGAAAAGCTTTGTTCGGCTTTTTCATTTTTTCAAAAAGTTCATACAAAACTTTGATTTTGATGTTATAAACATTTGTGTAATCAATCAGCTCTGCTGCGTTTGCCTCGATGATTTCTTTGGCATATTTTTTCTTTATGCTTTCGCTGAAACCCTGCGTTTGTTCAACGTCAATATAAATCGGGTTCAAAAACAATCTGCTGATGGATGAATACGGGCTCGCGTTTTCCGGAAAGTCATGAAACAGCGCGTTAATCGGATTAAGCCCGATAATGTCTGCACCAAGACCGGCGGCAATGCGCGCAAAATCTTTCAAATCAGAAAAATCGCCAATTCCCCAGTTGCGTTTGCTTTTTAATGAATAAAGCTGCAGCGTAAATCCCCACAATTTTGCGCTTTCAACATCTGCTGTGGTGTAGCATTTTTCAGGCGCAACGGCAAGCGTTGTGTGATATGTGTGTTTGCCGTTTTTGAGCTCAAGATCATAATAGCCGATTTCTAAATTCTCTTTGATTTGCAAACGCAGTTTGTCATATGTTGTGTTGCCGATTTTCTTTTCTTCAATTTTAGAAAATTCAATGCTTAATGTTTTTGCGTTTTCATCGTCTTTGCGTTTTGCCGTCAATTCAATTTTTTCGGCTGCATCTTTTTGTTTGAGACAAACATCTATTGCAAGTGCGTTTTGTCTGACAACATAAATCGGCTGAACGGTTTGTTTATATGCAGCGTCTGTCAGCTTTTGCAGTTCTTCTTTGATTTTTTGTTCTGATGAAACATCAACCCCGAACTGCGCGCAGAAAAACTTTAAAAGTTCATCTGAAACTTTTTGGTTTGCAATCCCTTGTGCTGAAAAAGAAGTCGCAATTCCGAGTTTTTGAGAAAGTTCTTCAAGCTTATTTTCCATCATTTCCTACCTTGTTATTTTCATTGCAATAATGCATTCCGCCGGCACACTGATTTCTTCTGATTCATCAAGTTTTTCAGGCTTAAATGTTTTGGAAGTGTCAAGCAAAATCTCCCAATTTTTTGCTTTTTTCACGGGCGGCAATTTCCATGCTGTTTTTTTGGCGCTGCCGTTATAGATAATATAAATCAAATCAGCCCCATCATATGCAAGCATCGAAAGCATTTTCCTTGACATATCCTGCCAATCAGATGCCGTAAATTCCCCACCTTTTTCAGTAAACCATGCCAAATCTTTATATGGCGATTTATCGGATTTTTGCCCTTTGAAAAAGTGTGTCATTTTATAAATCGGCAATGACTGACGAAGTTTGATGAGTGTGCGTGCAAACCTTGCAAACTCATAGCCCTCACTTTCGATAGCATCCCACGCAATATAGCTGATCACATTGTCTTGTGCATAAGGATTGTTGCTCCCGAATTGTGTGTTTAAAACTTCATCACCCGACAAAATCATCGGCGTTCCAAACGAAAGCATCAATGTTGAAAACAGATTTTTTGCTCGTCTTAAACGTTTGTTTTTGATTGTTTTTGAGGCAATCAACCCTTCAACACCGGCATTTGAACTCCAGTTGTCATTATTGCCGTCTTGGTTGTTTTCACCGTTTGCTTCATTGTGCTTTTCTTCAAAACTCACTAAATCGCGCAGACAAAATCCGTCATGTGCGGTGATGAAATTGATGCTGCTCCAAAGGTTTTTGTTGTTATATCCGAAGATGTCGCTTGAGCCTGCAATTCGGCTTGCAAATTCGCCAACCTGCCTGTCATCTCCGCGCCAAAAGCGGCGCACAACATCGCGAAACCTATCGTTCCACTCGGCGATGCCCGGCGGAAATGCACCGATTTGATATCCGCCGTTTCCAACATCCCACGGCTCGGCAATCAATTTGACTTGTCTTAAAACATCATCTTGTTTCAAGGTTTTTAAAAATGCACAATCATATTTAAATTCTGTTTTTTCGCGGCAGAGTGTTGCAGCCAAATCAAAACGAAAGCCGTCGACATGCATCTCTTGAACAAAATATCTGAGTGAATCCATCACAAGAGTCAACACATTCGGATTTTGCAAATTAAAACTTGCGCCGCAACCTGTGCTGTCAAAATAAAAACGTTTGTTCGTTTTGTTTAAGGTATAATAGCTCTCATTGTCAATACCTCGATAACAAAGTGTCGGACCTAAATGGTTGCCTTCAATTGTGTGGTTATATACCACATCTAAAATAACTTCTTGTCCGTTTTCATGAAACGCTTTGACCATACGTTTAAAATCATCCGTTTCACCATTTTTTAAATAGCTGTTTTCAAGTGCAAAATAAGAAAGCGTTTCATAGCCCCAATAGTTTGTCCTTTCTCTGCCTTTTTGATGCCCGAAAAATGCATGCACCGGTAGCAACTCAATCGTTGTCACCCCGAGCCATTTTAAATAGGTGCGGATTTCTTTTGTTGAAAGCGCAGAAAATTTGCCTCTGTCTTCATCTTTCACTTTCGGAAAAAGTTTTGTAAAACCTTTGGT
>DPKR01000006.1 GCA_003542415.1 Alphaproteobacteria bacterium
ATGGTGAGCAAAACGGGTTTGCCGGATTTTAAGGTCGTTTCAACCTCGGTTAAAACATTTGGTTTGAAGTTTTTTGCATAATCGGCATAAATTTGCTCCATACGTTTCAAATCGGATTTTTCAAAAAAGTCTTGAATATGCGGATTTTTAAGGTTTTTGCCGAAAACTTCGGCAATTTTTGAATTGGTCTCTGAGATGACGCCATCGGATGAAACATGGCAGACGGCTGTTGGCATATAAGAAAATAAGAGCTTATATTCGTTTTCAATTTTGTTGGAAAGATTGATGATGTTTGAATCAATCGGCAAATCTTTTAATGTTAAACCACGCGTTTTAAGTCGCTCGCCTTCTTTAAATCTGTTTTGGGAAACAAAAAGCTCAATATTTTCTTCTTTATTGTTTTGAAAAAAGGAAAGACCGGCCTGCTCAATCAAACTCGGATTGAAAAGCGTACTTTTTTCATCATTGATAAAAATCGAAAAAGGTTTACCAATAATATCTTCTTTTTTCATATTAAGCTGAAGACAAAAAGTTTCGTTGGCATATTCAACCAAATTTTGATCATCCAAGACATAAAGTCCGAGAGGCATGGATTCTAAAAAATGATGAAGTTTTTGGCGTTCCTGCTCAATGATTTTTTCCATATTTTGTTTCGGGGTGATGTCTTCAAGTGTCCAGAAAAAATAAGTTTCTTTACCTATCTTTTCCACAGAAAAATCAGATTCGAAAATATCATTTTTTTTCAAATAAAGGGGTTTAAGCGAAACATCAAAAAAACGAGATTCGCCCTTCAAAATAAGCTCTAGTAAAACATTTTCATGTTTTAAGTTTTTGAGAGCATGACGCAAACGCTCGAGATTTTGATTGTTTTGCCCGTCGTGCAAAATGTGTTTTCTTAAAAAATCAAGCACGTTTTCCGATTTGAAAAAATCGGCTGCCGGCTTGTTTTCTATAACGGGATCAAAATCAACATTGTCAATACGGTAAATTTTTTCTTTGCTGTCTAAAATGACATTGGCAAATCCGCCGTATGTTAAAGCGCGTTCGCAATCTGAGATCAAAACAATGGCCATGGCAATGACCATAGAAGTCAAAACAAGAGTTAGCCCTAAAAACAGCAAAGAATGGTGCGGAAAAATAAAGAGCATCAAAATAGAAAGCGCAAGCGCAATGAGAGCATAAACAAGACTGACCAACATTTTTTCAAGTTGGCGATCAGGTCTGAAAATCGCTTTGTTTTTGAGCATTTGATGCCTTTCTTTTGCAAAACTCAGGTTGTTAAATCAGGTTTGTTTTTGCCGGTACGTTTTTCAATTTCTGCCAAAATCATGGCAACTTTCAAAAGGCCGGAAAGCTCTTGTTTGACATCTTTATCAAAGTTTGATTTGTCGTAGCTTTCGATATAGACACGAAGGGTTGCACCATTTGTGCCCGTGCCGGACAAGCGATAGCAAATGCGTGCACCACCCTCAAAATAAACAAGCAAGCCGTTTTGAGTGGTTTGCCCGTCAACAGGGTCGGTATAAACAAACGGATGCGCATCGCTGACTTTATATCCCTCATATGTTTTGCCAACAAATGATTTGAGGTTTGCTTCTAGATCTGCCATCAGTTTGTCGGCAACAGAAGTATCTATGCCGTCAAAATCAAATCTCAAATAATAAGTACGGCCGTATTTTGCCCAAAAATCACGCGTGATTTGTTCAACGGATTTGCCGGTATTGGCAATAATGTTAAGCCAGAACAAAATCGCCCAAATACCGTCTTTTTCGCGGATATGCGATGAACTCGTGCCAAAACTTTCTTCACCGCAAAATGTGATGCGGTTTGAATCCATTAAATTGCAAAAGTTTTTCCAACCTGTCGGCACTTCATAGCAGGCAATGTTCAAAGCTTTGGCAACTCTGCAGACAGCCGTTGATGTGGCTGCTGATTTGGCAACGCCGTATATGCCTTTTTTATATGCCGGAATTTGATGATAGTTATCCGTTAAAATTGCCAAACTGTCGGAAGGTGAAACAAAAAACTTTTTGCCCAAAATCATATTACGGTCACCATCGCCATCATTGGCGCCCGCAAAATCAGGCGCATCATTCGACCACATCAAATCAACCAAATGTTTTGCATAAACAAGATTCGGGTCAGGATGCAGGCCGCCAAAGTCAGGCAAGGGTTTTGCTTGGTGAACAGAGCCTTTTTTGGCGCCTAAAACTTCTTCAAAAATCTTGATGCCGTAAGGGCCTGTGACGGCATTCATGGCATCAAACACAAAAGAAAAGTTTGTTTTGAAAAGTTTTTTGATGGCTTCAAAATCAAAAATGCTTTCCATCATTTCAAGATAATCTTTGATGGGATCAATCACCTCAATTTCCATGCCTTCTAAATGCTGAACGCCGAGCTTTGACAAATCAACATCTTTCGTATCAAGCGTTTGATAAGATGAAATTTCTTTTGTGCGCTCATAGATTTTGGCCGAAACGGCAGAAGAGCATTGTCCGCCGGAAGAAACAGCATATTTAATGCCGAAATCACCATTCAAACCGCCGGGGTTGTGCGAAGCAGAAAGCGTTAAGCCGCCATTGGCATGGTTTTTCAACAAAACACGGGAAGATGCCGGCGTCGAAAGAAAACCGTTTTGACCGATGATGAGTTTTTTCATACCGTTTGCTGCCGACATTTTGATGATTTTTTGGATAGCAATATCGTTATAATATCTGCCGTCACCGCCTAAAACAAAAGTTTGTCCTTTCACGCCGCCGATGGCATCAAACAAGCTTTGAACAAAGTTTTCAAGATAGTTTTCTTGTATGACGGTTTTGACTTTTTTGCGGATGCCGGCCGTGCCCATTTTCTGATCAAGATAAGGGGTGGTCGAAACGGTTTTAATCATGATTTTCTCCTTGATGATTTAACAAGATGACAGTATTTTGCAATAAAATATAAAAAACGTCCAGTAAAAAGTTATTTATCTGCCCATATAAATTCAAGCAATTTTTTTAAATCACGGCGTGCAAAAAAATCAGCTTCAAGAAAATCTTTTTTGAAAGCGGAAAGATTTTTATCTAAAAAAGTGATGCCGGTTTCAAAACTTTGTTGATATGCGCTATTTGAATCAAAAGGTGGGGTGAGGATATATCCGGACAATTTTGCCGATTTTTGAAGCTTTTCAAGAGCTGGTGCATCGAGCTTCAAAGATGGGATAACAAAATGTTTGAAAGCGTTTTTGCCTGCTGTTCCGCGCTCTTTTTTAGCATTCCACAAAGCAGATGATAAAGCTGATTTGACATCTGAAAGCTCATTGGCTGCTTTTGGATTGTCGGCAAAAGAAAGCAAAATATCGGTTTGTTTCAAAAGATCAAAACTATTGACATCTAAAACGACAAATGAAAAATCAGCCGTTTGATTCAAAATATTTCTTTGATAGTTAAAATAAGCCGGAACGGGCAGATTTTGGCTGTTTTTTAAGTTAAAATGATGTCGTTTGGCAAGAAACATCTCAAGCTTTTCATTTTGCGCGGCAATAAGAGCCGTTTTGCTCTGCTCGGCCAAGACAAGCGCCAAATGCGCCGCAAAAAGAGATTGCTTTGCTTTGTTTGAAGGGTTTGAAACAAAGATGATTTGTGCCATGTTTTACCTTTCGGCGAATTGGGTTTTAGCTTCAATCAAAGCAGCAACACACTCTTGTTTTTTGTTTTGAAGCGCGGTGCAAAGTTTGCTTGCATCCGTTTTATTTAAGCCTGCAATTTGAGCGCGATAAAGGGGTTTGCCTGCGCGCTCGAGTTTTTCAATTTGGATGTTGTTGGCTTGAAGCTTGCTTGAATATTGTTTTTGGACAGCGCTTGCATGTTGAAAGGCTTTGTCATAGCTTGAGAAAGCACCGATTCGGATGGCAAAATCTGAAGCAGGTTTGGCTTTTGGTGTGACGGAAATGTTGCTTTGAGCAAGCATTGTCCTTGTTTGTCCGCCTTTAGGTGTTTCGATTTCGGCCCTAAGTTGTTGAACATCAATTTTTTTGTTTGAGCTCAAACGGTTAAAAACAGTATTCATCATAGAAGCAACTTTTTCATCGCGGTCGTCGGCCGTTTTATGCCCCATGGTGACAACAAAAACGCGATGGTTGCCGCGCTTTGCAGAGGTGACGATGTTAAAGCCGGCATTCGCGGTATAACCCGTTTTTAAACCATCTGCTCCATCAAAGGTTTTTAGCAAATTGTTATGGCCTTGTATGATTTGTCCTTGATATTCAAATTCGGTCAGTGAGAAAAGAGAATAATATTGCGGGAAGTGATGATAAAGCGCCAAAGCCAAAATGGCCATATCGCGAGCGGTGGATTTTTGCTCGGAGTGGTTGAGGCCGGATGCATTCTTAAAAGTTGTGTTTTTCATGCCGAGTTTTTGGGCGGTTTTGGTCATCATTTTCGCAAATTCACGCTCGTTGCCGTTTGATAAAGCTTCGCCCAAAATGGTGGCGCAGTCATTGGCAGATTTGATGATGGAGGCTAAAATACAGGTTTTGACATCAACCACATCGCCATGATTTAAGCCGAGCCTTGAGGGCGAGCGAGAAGCTGCGGTGTAAGAGGTTTTGAGCTTGTCATCCATTTTGAGGTTGCCGTTTTCGAGGGCATTAAAGGTGATGTAAAGTGTCATCAACTTGGTCAGACTTGCGGGATAGCGCTTTTGATCAGCATTGTGGGCATATAAAACATCACCCGACTGAGCATCTACCATGATGGACGATGTTTCAGCCATCACATTGGAAGATTTGAAAATTAAAAGAGCAAGAAAGGCAAGCAATAAGGTTTTTTTCATTTTTTTTCCTTTTTGAGTTTAAAGCTTAAGTCTGGCAAAAAGGATAAAAGAAAAAGGGTAAAAAAGAGTTAATAAA
>DPKR01000141.1 GCA_003542415.1 Alphaproteobacteria bacterium
GTCGTAAGACGCGCCCTCGGTGACCTCCATTCCGTCCAGGAAGCCTGAATTGACCATCTTGCCCTCCTTGGCGTCGAAACTCTCCTCACTGACATCGCAGCCTTCGATGATTGGAACGATAGGAAGATTGAACTTCTTGGCGAACACATAATCCCTGCTGTCATGGGCCGGGACAGCCATAATCGCACCCGTACCATAGCCTGTTAAAACATAGTCTGAAATAAAGACAGGAATCATCTCGCCGGTATAAGGATTTTTGGCCTTAATACCTTTGAGTTCAACACCTGTTTTCGCATCATTTGCTGTACGTTCCAAATCAGATTTTTTAGATGTTGCCTCGACATAAGCTTTAATTTCAGCTTGGTTCTCAAAATGGTCCATATATTTTTGAACAAACGCATGTTCCGGTGCCAACACCATATATGTCACACCAAACGCCGTGTCCGGACGTGTTGTGAAAACGGTCAGCTTGTCATCTGCAAATTCAAAATCGAGCTCTGCGCCTTCAGATCTGCCAATCCAGTTAATTTGTTGTGCTTTAACTCTGTCAATAAAATCAAGCCCATCTAAATCATCAATCAAACGATCGGCATATTTTGTGATGGCAATCATCCATTGTTCTTTTTGCTTGTGCACCACTTCCGCGCCGCAACGTTCGCAACGTCCGTTCACAACCTCTTCATTTGCCAAACCCACTTTGCAGCTCGGACACCAGTTAATTGCAATTTTATCTTTATAAGCAAGGCCGTGTTTGTAGAGCTGTATAAACATCCATTGCGTCCACTTGTAATATTCAGGGCTTGAGGTGTTTATGGCTCTGTCCCAATCAAAACTAAACCCGAGTGATTTTAACTGACGTGTAAAATTTTCAATATTTTGCGCGGTCGAAACAGCAGGATGAATACCCGTTTTGATGGCATAATTTTCAGCCGGCAAACCGAAAGCATCAAACCCCATCGGATACAAAACATTGTATCCCTGCATACGCTTTTTGCGTGCAATCACATCAAGCGCAGTATATGAGCGCGGATGGCCCACATGTAACCCTTGCCCTGAAGGATACGGGAACTCCACCAAGGCATAAAACTTTTCTTTCTTCTCATCAATGTCAACATGGTAGATTTTCTCATCTTCCCAAATTTGCTGCCATTTTTTTTCAATAGACCTGAAGTTATATCTATCTTCTAATTTCCAAGTTTTTTGCCATTCCTCAAACGATTCCTTGCCGTTATAACGCGCATTACCGGTCATTTTTTTTATTTCCTTTAGTTCTTATATTCTAATTTTACTTGCTTAAAAATAAAGCAAAACCAAACAAAACTCAAGGATTAATCTGATTTTTTAGCAAGGTTTTTTATTTATCATTTTTCTTGCAAAAAAACGTAAGATAGCATATATTTTAGGTTATATAAGAAAGGAAAATTTATGTCACTTCGGCTTCAATGCGTTCTAACTTTAAAAAAAATATTAGAAGAAAAAGTTTTTTTCAACGCCTTAAAATCAGATTTTAAGGTGCAGGACACCGCTTTTGCAAACAAGCTTATTTTAACCGCCCTTCGCCGAAAAACCGTAATTGAAAATTTGCTTAAAACATATTTGAACAAAAAAATCCCTCAAAAAAACAAAATATTGGAATATGTTTTGCTCTTAGGCGCAACCGAAATTTTGTATATGGATACACCCGATTATGCCGCAATCAATGAATATGTTGAAATTTCCAAAAACCTTGTTGGCAAATTTTCTTCTTCGATGGTCAATGCCGTTTTGCGCAAAATTCCTCCTCATAAACAAGAAATGCAAAACAAAGCCTCTTTTCCTTTTGCCTTCGAACAAATCTTAAAACAAGACTATAGCAAAGAGCAAATCTCTTTAATGGAACAAATGCTCTTGAGCGAGCCGCCGCTTGATTTAACCCCGAAAGGAAGTCCCCAAGTTTTAGCACAAAAATTAAACGGCACTCTTTTTGAAAATTCAACGATTCGCTTACATCATACCAAGGCAAACATTGCCTCCATCGAAGGCTATGATGAAGGCCTGTGGTGGGTGCAAGATTTGGCAGCCTCACTTCCCGTTTGTTTGCTTAAAAACCTCAAAGATAAAAAAGTTTTGGATTTATGCGCCGCTCCCGGCGGCAAAACAGCACAACTGCTTTCAAAAGGCGCTATGGTAACAGCCCTTGACATCAGTCAAGAGCGTCTCAAAACCTTAAAAGAAAATATAGCGCGCTTAAAACTTGAACAAAATCTCACAACCGTTTGCTCAGATGGCATCAAATACTTAAAAGAAACAACCGATTCGTTTGACTTTATTTTGCTTGATGCGCCATGCTCCGCCACAGGCACTTTCCGCAAACACCCTGAGGTTTTACATTTTAAAACAATCGATGATGTCAAAGCGCTTTTAAGCCTTCAACAATCTCTTTTAATTGAGGCCGCAAAACACCTTAAAAAAGACGGCACTCTTGTTTATTGCACCTGTTCACTTGCAAAAAAAGAAGGCGAAGCACAAATTAAAAAATTCTTATCCGAACATCCTGATTTTGAGCTAAAACCTCTCAAATTTCAAAACCTTAAAATCACAGAAGGCGAAATTTTAGATAAAACAATTCTTGATAAACAAGTTTTAAGAACTTTGCCGTATCATATGAAAGATTTTGGAGGGATAGACGGTTTTTTTGCCGCTGCTCTCGCATATAAGAAATAGGAGAAAGAAATGTCCCAGCTTTTGATCGGTGTTTTGCTTTTTGTCATTACCTATACAGCAACTGCTTTGCTCGGCAAAATTTTAATCAACAAAAATTCAGAGCTTGAAGAATACACCTTAAAAAAAGACATTTTTCTTTATATGCTTTTGATGTTTGCCATCGGCTCTCTGGGCATTGCATTTCTTTGGCCGAATTTTCTTGATTTTGTTGTGCCCTTAAAAATTACTCAAATAGTTGCTGCCTTTTTCTTTGCGGCAATCATCTATTTTCTTTTCTTGCTCGAAACAAACAAGCTTCTTGATTTTTCAGTTTTAGCTCTTTCAATATTAAGCGCTTTTTTATTCATATCTAAAGATTCGCTTGCCCTCGTTGACTTTATCCCATATCAGCTTGAAGTTTTGGGAATTGGCCTTTTAATTGCCCTTTTTGTTTTAAGCGCAAAAATCTTAATTGCTTTGCCGAGTTTATATTCTTGTTTTTCATCAATGGTTTTAATCGGGCTTATTTTAATAAGCCTTGTCGGCGGATTGCCTTCTTACATTGTTTTGTTTTCATGCCTTATGCTTGGCGCTTGGATTGCCGTTTTGCAAACGAACTTTTTTGAATTCAAATTCAAAATAAACGAAGGGGCCATGATGTCTGCAAACTTTTTGCTTGGAATGCTCTTCTTAATCGGCGTCAACGAATTTGCCGCCCCTTCCATGCTTATTTTGGCCACATATCTTTTAGCAGAACTGATTTGGGCACTGATCATCACTTATATCTTAAGGCGCCCTGTGCCAGACTTGTATCTTAACGCCTGCTATTATAAAGCCTTTCAAAACAATACCCCCCTTGAAAATATCCGTGCTTTTATTTTTAGAGTTTCGACCATAAACATTGCATTGGCCTTATTTCAGCTTTATTCTCCAAACCTTTTTACTTTACCGTTTTTATGCTTTTTAATAAATTTCTGGCTCATTTCAAAGCTTTATCATTCCGATAAAGAGCCGCAAACTCTAAAACAGGCAAACGCTGATTTCGTTCAAAACATCAAAGATGAAATCAAAAACATTAAACAAACTTTGAAAAAGAATTAGGAACAGCAATGTTTTTATCTGTCTTCAAAAAAACGAAAAAAGACCAAACGGCGACACAGCAAAACCCCGTTCAAAAGCTTCGTGTTGTCATAACGGGAGCAGATGAAAATGCAACCTTACCTTTTCAAATTGTTGCCAAAGAAACTTTAAGTCAGTTTCCGTGGTTTGAGATTCAAACACAATCCGAACAAACTTTTGAAAATTTCTTAGACCTGAACAATAAAAACTTTTTTGATTTTTTAGACAGCGGGTTAAAAATACTCAAAAAATACCAGGCAGATATTTTAATTCGTCTTTATCAAAAAGGAAATATTGTCCGCCTTAATTTTCAAACACCTGATATGTATTTAACGGACAAGCCGCCTTTCTTGTCTCTTTTAAGCGGACTTTATTTACCGATATCATATTTCAGGCAACCCCCCTTACCTGCTGAAATTTCAACATTAATTGCCGGCACTCTCCTTTCTCTCAACCTAAAAAAAGATGAACAATACAAACCTCTTTTACAAAATTTGGTTGATATTTTAAGCAAAAACAGACCCCCTCAAGGCATTGAGCCGCAATATATGCCCCACATTTTAAACCTCCTGGCGTTTAACTATATTGCGGCCAACAGCTCAAAGCTTGAAAAGCAACATGTCAAACTGGCAATGAACCTCATCGATGTTGCCTATCACAAACAAAACAAAAACGATTCATCTCTCACCGAAGGCAGCTTGCTTTTAACTTTGGGCCAAATGTATCAATGCGCCTTGAGCGGCAAAAATGCCGATAGCTATATTTTGCTTGAACGGGCCATCGAGAGCTACAAAAAAGCGCAAAAACATTTTAATCGTTATGTCTTTCCATATGACTACGGACATTTAAGCGTTATACTCTCTGAGCTCTATTTTCAATTTTTCAAACTTTCTGATGATAGTCAGGCCTTGCGTGATGCCGTCTTTCATTTAAGAGAGGCTGAAAAAATTTTTACAAAAACACAATTTTCGGTTTTATGGGCAAAAATCAAACACAACCTTGGCATATATCTGTCTCTTTTAAGCGCCAGATCAGATAATGAAGAAATTGCCGAACGTGCCGTTGAAAACTTCAAAGATGAACAACAGATTTATTCGCTTCAAACGGCTCCTGAAAAGTGGGCGGAAATTGAAATAGAAATTGCCCATATCTGCTACCATTTAGGTCGCAAACTTTTCAAAATCGAGCATATTGAAAATGCGGTCAAACACTATTCAAACGCTTTTGATGTTTATGCAAAATTGCAAAAAACCGAAAAATTGAAACAAATTGAACTTTATGTTCAAAAGGCGGATGAAGAAATTATGCGCCTTGAAAAATAAATGCTTGCATAATTGTTTTTTTTATTTTATGAAATAAAGACCAACGGAGAGATGGCAGAGTGGTCGAATGCGGTTGACTCGAAATCAATTGTGCCCATTTCGGGTACCGGGGGTTCAAATCCCTCTCTCTCCGCCATATATGCGGCACACGAGCCGTTTCAGAGAGTCGTTCAATGAACGGCTCTTTTGTTTTATCAATATAGCATAATATACCTTAAAGGGTATAAAATAAACAGAAAAGAGCAAAATATACCCGAAAAGGTGTAAATT
>DPKR01000038.1 GCA_003542415.1 Alphaproteobacteria bacterium
TGTGAGAGAAGACTTAGAGCAAGCTTTAAGAGAATATGAAGAAGAGGAAAGAAAAAGAAGGGAAAGAGAACTACTCAAAGAAGCCGCAAAAGGTTTTGCTAAGGGTGTTGCGGGTGCAACATATGATGTTGCAAACGGAGCAACTTTCGGCGGTATCGGAAAATTAGATAAAAAATATTTTAACAGCGCCACGCATAAAATGAATGATGAGCTTGAAAAAGATGCTGATAATGCAGGTGTGGGAGATTTATATCGTGGAATCAAAAGCTTTAATCAAGGCGTTGGTTTAGGATTGGGGCTGTTCGGTACCAAAAATGCAGGTGAGTATGGCTTAAATGAGGCAGTTAAATGGAATGGAAGACGAGATTTAGTCAATCAACTTGAAAAAGGAGAAAATTTTAAAGACATTAATTTCGGAAAAATGAACAAAGATACACTACGCGATATAAATAATTTGCGCGAAGAAAACGGATATTCCAGCCTATCAGGGCAAACATATATACCGGCAAATGTTGTTCGAAAATTGCATGAAAAAAGATTGTCTGAAGGGTATAGTCCTCAAGAAGTCAGTCAAATAGCAAGCGATTTATTTCAAAAAGGAGGGCGAAATGTGGCAGAGAGCAGGTATCCACATATTCAGCAAGTTATTAAACCAAAAGAAAATGTATCAGATGTGGGGTTTGTCGCGCAAAACCCGAATAACGGGCAAACAGTGATTAAGAGTGTGTATAAAAAACCCAACAAGGAAATCAATGAAATAAATATAAACGATATCTTGGATGGACGCACTCACTCATCATCAGCACCTAGTTATCAGGATGTCAACAACCACATCCAAACAACTCGCCCGGCAGCTGCACGATTTTCTGCTCTTCAAGATATCGTTGATA
Organism: Alphaproteobacteria bacterium; assembly: GCA_003542415.1. Classification (GTDB taxonomy): domain Bacteria; phylum Pseudomonadota; class Alphaproteobacteria; order RF32; family CAG-239; genus UBA1254. The sequence goes on from DPKR01000038.1 coordinate 891, forward strand.
ACAATATAATGCCATTGCAAGATAGTGTCAACAATGAAGTTGAGGATTGGCTCGAAAGGTTGAGACGTATTATTAGAGGATTATAAAAACATATAAAAAGGAGAATAAAAATGAGTAGTATTTTAGAGATATGTCAGGAAGTGGCAGATATGACAGCGGCGCAGAGACCTGATGATCTGTTTGAAAGAAATGTTTTATCAAATGCCATTTTTTTGGCAGTGGCAAAAAACGAGTTGGACAGTTTGATGCGTTATGGGAATTGGCAGGTGCTCATCAAAGAAGGAAGTTTCAGGACGTATGAGGGAAAGAAGTTTTATGCGTTTGATGAAATTGTGCCGGATTTTTATGCGTTGATACACAACACAATTTATATCAAAAACGACAAAGAGCAAGTTTTGGGCGCATTTAATGCTGAGGAGTGGATGAAGGAAAAAAATGTTAGCACAACTTTCGGCAGGTTAAAATTTAAGATTGAAAACAACGGTTTTCGCTTTATCGGGAATATGGAAGATGGGATGAAAATTGTTTTTATGTATCGCTCAAATGCTGTGTGCAAGGACGCAAAAACCCAAGAGATGAAAAGCGAGCTCACAAAAAATACGGATATTCCCGTTTTTGACAAGTATGTGGTTAAACTCGGGCTTACATGGCGCTGGCTCAAAAGAAACGGTATGGATTATGAAGAAGAATATAACGAATACCAAAGAGAGCTCAAAAAGAAATATGGCCTTGAACTTGATGTAAAAGATATTTCTTTTGGCGCAATAAATGAAAATTCGGGACTTGTTATTGAACACAAAAAAGGATGTTAGAAAATGGATACGGTAAAAAATTGGATCAAAAAAATTGAAACGGCAGAGAAAAAGTATGCAGACTATTATAATCTGATTAAGGAAATCAGAAGCTATTACAGAAACGAAAGATCAAGAAACAAGCAAAATATTTTTTGGGCGACGATTGAAACCTTAAAACCTTTTTTATATTTTAAACAGCCGAAGCCTTATATTGAGCAGAAGGAAAACATTGATTCAAACATTTCGACACTGGCTTGCACAATTTTGGAAAGAGCGCTTGAATGGGATTTGGAAAAATTTGATTTTGACAGTGTGATGAAATATGTGCGAAATGACTTTTTGCTTTTAGGGTTTGGTGCGGCTTATGAACGGTATGTGCCGACATTTAAGCGTTGCGTTTTTGGGCAAAATGAAGAAAAAACAACGCTCGAAATTTTGGAAGATGAGAAGGTTGAGACGGTTTATATTAATCCCGAAGATTTTATCGCTGACAGTGACAAGGTGGGAGTTTGGGAGGATTGCAGCTGGTTTGCACGCAAAATTTATATGACCTTACAAGAAATCGAAAACCAATTCGGCAAAGATGTTGCAGCTTTGTTTGAAAGCAAAGAAGATGAAAAAAACACAAAATCAGCTTTGATTTATGAGCTTTGGGACAAGACAAGCAAAAGGGTTTTATATATTGCTAAAGAATATGACAAGGGATTTTTGAAAGTGTTAAACAAGATGCCCGATGTCAGCGGATTTTTTGCGATGCCGAAACCGTTATTTGCGGGTCTGACAAATGACGGTTTAGTGCCTGTGCCGGACTACGAGCAATTAAAACCGATGTTAGACGAGCTCAGCGGAATAACAACACGGATGCAGCTGACAATGCAAGCAATCAAGGTGAGCGGGGCATATGATGGCAGTTTTCCGGAGCTTGCAAATATCTTAAACAAAGATGTGTCGCTGGTGGCGCTTTCGGATTTTGACAGGTTAAAAGAAAACGGCGGTCTTAAAGGGATTATTGATTTTGCACCGATAGAACAATATGTGAATGCTTTGCAGGTTTTGGCTCAAAGGCGACAAGATGTGATGGCGCAAATTTATGAAATCACGGGCGTTTCAGACATTATGCGCGGAACATCGGACAAATCCGAGACGGCAACAGCTGTGATTAAGAAAACAAATTTCGGAACGCTTCGCAACCAAGACAGGCAAAATGATATGCT
>DPKR01000115.1:0-1049 GCA_003542415.1 Alphaproteobacteria bacterium
AACCGATAATAACCCGCCAATGTCCGCCCATAAATACATTTTCAACCATAATGGGGTGCCCAAATTTTAATTGCTCTTGCACAAAATTCGCAAATGGCTCATAATCCTCAAACGGTTGCCATTTATCAAGATTTGTTTGAACATTCCAACCAAGACCCAAAAAATAATTTGCAATGCCTTTAACACTCGTTCCGGTTTCAAAACTCGCTCCCGTTTTTTCTATCAGTTCTTTTTCGGTCAACCCCTTTTTTCCATAATATTCTAAAACGGTCAAAGCAGCCGCCGGACCGCAAGAATATTCTGTCGTTTGCTGAAAAGTCGGATAATGGCTCAAAATTGTTAAGTTTTCATTTGATATCGATTCAAAAACATCCGGTGTGGTAAAATATGGCGAATTAAGATGATTAACATTTGCCGTATCTTCTTGTTTTAGAACTAAATTCTCTTCTTTTGCGTCGAATGCGCCGTTGCCTTCATCAACTTGAAATGCCTGTGCCAAACTTGTGTTTAATCCGGCGACCCCAAAAAACACTACAAAAATCGCTTTTTTTATCATTTTTACCTCACTCAATTGTCATAATAAAATATCTAAGGTTAACAAAGCAATAAACCAAAACAAAAATTTTATTTCACTATTTTCAATGCTCTTTTTTCTTGCCTTTTCAAAACATTGTTGCTATAAGCCTTGCTATGAAACGAACAAAACACCAAAACATAAACGGCTGGCTGATTGTCGACAAGCCCCAAGGATTGACATCAACTGATGTTGTCAATCAAACACGCCGCCTTTTTGATGCCAACAAAAACGGCCATGCCGGCACATTAGATCCGTTTGCCACAGGCGTTTTGCCGATTGCCTTTGGCGAAGCCACAAAACTTATCCCATATGTCATGGATGGCGATAAAATTTATGAATTTACCCTAAAGTTCGGCTCTTCTACCAACACGGATGATATTGAAGGCACCCCTGTTCAAACAGGCGGTCACATTCCGTCAAAACAACAAATTTTAGATGTTTTACCCTCATTTTTGGGGCAAATTGAGCAAAC
>DPKR01000115.1:1214-3444 GCA_003542415.1 Alphaproteobacteria bacterium
CTCAACTTGATAGAACAGACGAGCGACGATTCTTTTTCATTTTGCGTTGAATGCTCGAAAGGAACATATGTCCGCTCCTTAGGGCGCGATATTGCCCTAAAACTCAGCACTTTTGGGCATTTAACTGCTTTAAGACGAACAAAATGCGGATTTTTTTGCATTTCTGATACGATTTTACTGGAAAATGCAAAAAAAATGGTGTATGAGAGTCGTCAGCAAGATTCTCTTTTGCCAGTTTCGACCCCGCTGCGCGACATCGCGGCGTTGGCCATATCGGCAGAAGATGCCGTTAAATTAAGGCTTGGACAAAGCTTATCTCCTAAAAAATACGATGTATCGAAACACATCGGAAAGATAGTGGCGGCTTTCGAAAATGATTGTTTAACAGCGCTTGTTCGGATAGATGAGAGAAAAATCTCCCCTATTCGTGTTTTTAACTTAAATTTTTAAAAGGAAAATATAAAGATGTCGATTACAAATGAACAAAAACAAGAAATTGTTGCAAAATATGGCTTAAAACCGGGCGATACAGGTTCTCCTGAAGTTCAAATCGCCATTTGGACATACCGTATCAACGCTTTGATTGAACACTTCAATGTTCACAAAAAAGACTTACATTCTCGCTTAGGTTTGATGAAGATGGTCAGCCGTCGTCGTCACCTGCTTGACCACTTAAAGTCTAAGAGCGCTGAACGTTATCAAGCCATCATTCAGAAGTTAGATTTACGTAAATAATCTGCTATCAGTTTGAAACTGCGGAGCATGGGGCTCCGCAGTTTTATAAAAATCCTGACATGGGGTCAGGTGAGGTTTATTAGGAAAGGTAAAAATATATGATCGATTTTAAAATTTGCCGCAAAGAATTAGACTGGGGCGGCACAAAGTTAACTTTAGAAACAGGCAAAATTGCCAGACAGGCCACAGGCGCTGTCGTTGCAACATACGGAAAAACTGTTGTTGTTGCAACGGTTTGTGCTGCGAAAGAAGCCAAACCCGATCAGGATTTTTTCCCTTTAACCGTTAATTATCAGGAAAAATATTATGCCACAGGCAAAATCCCCGGTGGCTTTGTCAAACGCGAAGGAAAGCCTTCTGAGCGTGAAATCTTAGTCTCTCGTTTGATTGACAGACCAATCCGTCCGTTGTTTCCTGATGCTTTCAAAAATGAAGTTCAAATTATCTGCACAACTGTTGCACACGATCAAAAAAATGATTCAGATGTTGTGGCAATGATTGCTGCCTCTGCAGCGCTCGCTGTTTCGGGCATTCCGTTTATGGGCCCGATCGGTGCTGCAAAAGTCGGCTATAAAAATGGTGAATATATTTTAAACCCCACCATTTCCGAGCGCAAAACATCTGAGTTGGAACTTGCCGTTGCCGGCACATCAGAAGGTGTTTTGATGGTCGAATCCGAAGCAAACGAGCTTTCCGAAGAAGTTATGCTCGGTGCCGTGATGTTTGGTTTTGAAAGCTTCCAACCTGTCATTAAATTGATTAACGAGTTAAAAGCTGAAGCTGGCAAACCGGCTTGGGAAGAACCTGCATTTCCGGCTGAATATGATGCCTTGTGTGAACGCCTTCAGAAAGAATATGGCGCAGAATATGAAAAAGCTTTTTCAATCACAAGCAAGCAGGAACGTGCAGATGCCTTAGGTGCTATTGCTGAAAAATTCACGGCAACGATTGACCCTGAAAACGAAGTTGAGCTGAAGTTTGCACCTGCTGCAATTGAGCACATCATGCACAAAACCATGCGTGAAAAAGTCTTGTCAACCGGCAAACGTATTGACGGCCGCGACACAAGAACCGTTCGCCCGATTGAGTGTCAAGTAGATGTTTTGCCGACAACACACGGCTCTGCCTTGTTCACACGCGGTGAAACACAAGCTTTGGTTGTCACCACATTAGGCACCGATGATGATGCTCAAACGGTTGACGGCTTGATGAATGAATATAAGCAAGATTTCATGCTCTATTATAACTTCCCGCCGTTCTCGGTTGGCGAATGCGGAAGATTGGGCACCCCGGGTCGTCGCGAAATCGGACACGGCAAACTTGCATGGCGCGCCATCCATCCGATGCTCCCGACAGATAAAGAAGCCTTCCCTTATTCGATTCGTGTTGTTTCTGACATCATGGAATCAAACGGTTCGTCATCTATGGCAACCGTTTGCGGAACAACATTGTCTTTGGAGGCTGCCGGTGTGCCGATGAAAAAACCTGTTGCCGG
>DPKR01000073.1 GCA_003542415.1 Alphaproteobacteria bacterium
ATATGGATGAGTTTGCAATGGGTGGTAGTAACGAAACGAGTTATTACGGACCAGCCGTTAATCCGTATTCAACGGATAAACCGCTTGTGCCCGGAGGATCTTCAGGCGGTTCAGCCGCTGCTGTTGCTGCAAATATGTGCGCAGCAGCAACAGGCACAGACACAGGCGGCTCTATTCGCCAACCTGCTGCGTTTTGCGGCATTGTCGGTATTAAACCGACTTACGGTCGTTGTTCAAGGTGGGGGATTATGGCTTTTGCTTCTTCGCTTGATCAGGCAGGCCCGATGACAAAAGATGTGCAAGATGCGGCCTTGATGCTCAAAGCTATGGCGGGGTATGATGCCAAAGATTCAACATCTTCAAAATTGGCAGTTCCTGATTTTGAAAAAGTTTTAGGGCAAAATATTAAAGGCCTGAAAATCGGTATTCCGGCAGAATACAGACCTGATGGTTTGAATGCTGAAATCGCAGCTTATTGGGACAAAGCCGCTGATATGCTTAAATCTCGCGGGGCAGAAATTGTGCCCATCTCGTTGCCGCATACAAAATATGCACTGCCTGTTTATTATATTATTGCACCGGCAGAGGCATCTTCCAATCTGGCGCGCTATGACGGTATTCGCTATGGTTTGCGCATTGGGGGCGAAAAATTGGATGATTTGTATATAAACACCAGAACGGAGGGTTTCGGAGCAGAAGTCAAACGCCGTATTATGATCGGAACATATGTTTTGTCTGCCGGTTATTATGACGCTTATTACCTGAAAGCACAAAAAGTTCGCCGTTTGATTAAAAATGATTTTGAAGAAGCATTTAAAAAGTGTGATTTGGTTTTAGCACCGACATCACCTGTTTCTGCGTTTGAGGTCGGGGATCAAAGCATGAAAGAAAATCCGATAAATATGTATTTGAACGATATTTTTACCGTGTCGGTCAATTTAGCGGGCTTGCCGGCAATGAGCTTGCCTATCGGGCTTGATAAGAAAGGGTTGCCGCTTTCAATGCAGCTTATCGGCAAAGCTTTTGATGAAGAAACAATTTTCAAAGCAGCTTATGCCTTAGAGCAAGATGCAGGTTTTCAGAGGAAATAAAAAATGACATATACCATTAAAACAGCTCAGAATGAATGGGAAATTGTTTGCGGACTTGAAATTCATTGCCAAATTATTTCAAAATCCAAAATTTTTTCAGGGGCTTCAACCGAGTTTGGTGATGATGCAAATGAGAATGTGTCGTTCATTGATGCAGGTATGCCTGGTATGCTCCCTGTTTTGAACAAAGAATGTGTGCGTCAGGCTGTTAAAACAGGTTTAGGCTTAAATGCTCAAATCAATAAATATTCTGTCTTTTCACGCAAGAATTATTTCTACGCCGATCAACCGAACGGGTATCAAATCACACAATATGAATATCCGATTGTCGGCAAAGGAAAGGTTAAAATCGATTTATCGGACGGAAGCTCCAAAGAAATCGGCATTACACGTATTCATATAGAGCAAGACGCAGCAAAGTCTATCCACGATTTGAACCCTAAGAAGAGTTATATCGATTTTAACAGGGCAGGTGTCGGTTTGATGGAAATTGTGACGGAGCCGGATTTCAAATCGCCTGAAGAAGTTGGGGCATTTTTAAAGAAATTACGCTCAATTGTGCGCTATTTAGGCACTTGCGACGGCAATATGGACGAAGGCTCTATGAGATGCGATGCCAGTATTTCCGTTAAACTTAAGGGCGAGCAGGGGATGCGCGAACGTGCTGAAGTCAAGAATGTGAACTCAGTTAAGTTTGCCATGCAAGCTGTTGAAAACGAAGCTCAACGTCAGGTTGAAATTTATGAGCAAGGCGGGACAATTGAGCAGCAGACGCGTCAGTTTGACCAGACAACAGGACAGACCAAATTTTTGCGTTTAAAAGAATATGCTGATGACTATCGATATTTTCCGGAACCGGATTTGCCGCCGCTTTATTTGACGGATGAATATATTGAAAACATCAAAAAAGAAATGGTTGAGTTGCCGGATGTTAAAAAAGAGCGCTTTATCAAAAACTTCGGCTTAACAGCATATGATGCGGATATTTTGACCGAATCGCGCCAAACAGCAGACTTTTTTGAACAGGCGGCCAAAGGGCATGATGGCAAAAAAGTTGCAAACTGGATTTTGGGTGATTTGTTCGCAAATTTGAATGCTAACAAACTGAGCTTGGAAGAATCTCCAGTGACGCCTGAAATGATTGGAGAGCTCGTTGATTTGATTGAAACAAATGTGATTAGCGGCAAAATAGGAAAAGATGTTTTTCTTTATATGTGGCAAAGCAAAAAGATGCCTTCTCAAATTGTTGAAGAAAAGGGCTTAAAACAAGTGACGGATACGGGCGCGATTGAAGCATTAATCGACTCTGTCTTGAAAGAAAATGCTTCTAATGTTGAAGCATATCACGCCGGCAAAACAAATCTCTTCGGCTTTTTTGTCGGTCAAGTGATGAAAGCTTCAAAAGGTTCGGCTAATCCACAGATAGTTAATGAGATTTTGAAGAAAAAACTGGGATAATAAAAAAATGGCAAGAAACAGAGAGAGAAAAATCCCTGAGGTTTTGATTTGGTCAGATATCAATCATTATCCTGATGATTTGGCCTCATTTGTCATTTTAGCATATTTATCAGATCATAAGTTGATCAATATCCGCGGTATTATCACAGAACTCGGCGTTTATGAAGTCAGACGTCGCAGAGCCATGTATGCCAAAGGTGCAATGTCACATTTGGGGTATCCGTTCATTCGTGCGGTGCCGGGCGGGGATTATGATATGATTGATGAAAGGCAAGAAAATCATTATATCGAAAACGAGTTGACGCCGATTTTTGAAAAAGCAGGTTTGACAATCAATCGCAGTGGGACAATCTTTTTGCAAGAATATATGAAAACAGTCAAAGAACGAAATGTTTTTCTGCTTTTCAATGCGCCATTTACGGATTTTGGAAAATATTTAAAGGTGACGGGCGACACGATCTTAAAGAAAGTAAAAAAGATTGTGATTATGGGCAATGTCCTTCCTAAGCGCGA
>DPKR01000112.1 GCA_003542415.1 Alphaproteobacteria bacterium
CCCACTGATTAAGAGTCAGTTGCTCTACCAACTGAGCTATACACGCATCCTTGAATTGTGAACTCCTTATAACAAACTAAATTTTATTTTGCAACAACTTTTTTTGATTTTTTTTTTAAAAAAAGAGCCCCACAATTTGCGAGGCTCTGTCAAAACAAAAAAAATCTTACATATCCAAAGCTTTTCGATATGTATCAATCAAAAATTCTTGTTCATCGCGGTCAGCTGCATCCATTTTTCTGAGCTTTAAAATCGCGCGCATGATCTTCACATCAAAACCGGCGCTTTTTGCCTCTGCAAAAACCTCGCGTATATCCGTTGAAATTTCTTTCTTATCTTCTTCCAGTTTTTCGATTCTTTCTATAAGTGAGCGCAATCTGTCGCTTGCAATTCCACCAACTTCAGCCATTTTTTTATTCTCCGTAAATGATAAGTTAAACTTTTTATGTTAGAAAGAGACTTAACAAAAAAAAATCTCTTTTACAAGTCATATTTTTGGATTATATCAACAAAAAAACATTATAAGGAAAAACAATGCCTCAAAATACAAACACGAAGATTTTAGCCACCATCGGCCCCTCAACCGGTTCAAAAGAAGTCCTTTCAAAGCTGATTGACGCAGGTGCAGATGCCTTCCGTTTCAACTTTTCACACGGCACACATGAAGAACACGAAAATCGTTTCAAAATTGTGCGTGAACTTTCAAAAAAGAAAAAACGCTATATTTCCGTTGTGGCAGATATGCAAGGCCCAAAACTTCGCGTTGGGCGCTTTGAAAACGGCTCAGTTTTCTTGAAAGCCAAACAAAATTTCACACTTGATTTGGATGAAACACTTGGCAATGAAAAACGCGTCAATTTGCCGCATATTGAAATTTTTAAAGCCGTCAAAAAGGGAGATAAACTCCTTTTAAATGATGGAAACATCATCTTAGAAGTCACCAAAAAAGACGATTCGCATATTTTTACAACCGTCATTGTCGGCGGCAAGCTTTCAGATCACAAAGGCGTGAACCTTCCAAACATCACCTTGCCGATTTCCGCGCTCACCAAAAAAGATATTGATGATTTGAAATTTGCTTTAAAACTCGGTGTTGATTGGGTGAGTTTGTCTTTTGTTCAAAAAGCGCAAGATGTCAAAGATGCAAGAAAAATCATCGGCAAAAAGGCCTTAATCATCTCAAAGCTTGAAAAACCGAGTGCTATGGAAGAGCTTGATGAAATCATTGCTCTTTCAGATGCCATCATGGTTGCCCGCGGTGATTTAGGTGTTGAATGTCCGATTGAAACTGTCCCCGTTATGCAAAAAAGAATCATTGGCGCCTGCCGCAAACAAGCCAAACCGGTAATTGTCGCCACTCAAATGTTAGAATCGATGATAAACGCCCCAACGCCGACCCGTGCCGAAGTCTCCGATGTTGCAACGGCCGTTTATGACATGGCAGATACAGTTATGCTCTCTGCCGAAACGGCAGTCGGCTCTTATCCTGTTGAAGCGGTTGAAATGATGCATCATATTATCGAGCGCGTTGAAAGCGATTCGAATTTCATTGCACAAACATATCATAATGAAGCACACACTTGCTCTCTTGAATCGCTTGGCATCACTTATGCGGCAAAAGAATTGTCAGAAGTGTTGCCAAACGTTGCCGCAATAGTCACATTTACCAACTCGGGCTTTACAACTTTTTCAATGTCAAAAGAGCGCCCCGATTTGCCGATTGTTGCCATCACTCCGCATGAAAATGTTGCTTCTCGCATGGGCATTGTCTGGGGTGTTCGCGCCGTTGTCGATAAAGAAGTGTTCAAAAACTTTGACATGATTGAAGATATCGCCAACAAATGTGTCAAATCTTTAGGATATGGCAAAAAAGGCGACTATATCATCACAACGGCAGGTTATCCTTTCGGACAAACACTGCTCACAAATCTTTTGCATACGATTAAAATTAAATAAAAAAAACATTTTTCTCAAAAAAAGTTCTAAGCATTTTCAAATACTTAGAACTTTTTTATACAAAATTTCCAAAATTTTTAAATTTTTGTCTTGACAAATTTTCTTTTTTCGGCTATAAACAAAACCATCAACAAATTACATTGAATATATTACTCATACTAACCCATAAACACTAAAACTAATAGGGATTAATTCGGCCTGATCCCCGCCATGTTCAACTTAAAAAAAACGAAAAGTATGAAAAAGCGGACACGCCCGTATGCCCCGACCTAGCGTCTTTGCTAAAGAAAACCCGCCCATGCTTTCGCTTCCCTTCCAGCCTCTTTTGGTGCTGAAGGTGGTGGCAGCTTCAAAATGGGTTCAAAAGAAAGCAAAGTGTGGGCACCCTAAAAAAAATTTATGTTTAACCCGTCCGGCTATCGATCATCCCTGATCACAGCCGGACACAAAACAAAAAGCCATGATTAGAGGTCCTAACATCTTGGCCGCAACTCAGAATTTTATCAACTGATCTCCCGGCCGCCGGCAACCATGCCATCCAATCTCTCATTGAGCGGTAAAAATGGTAAGAAGCAACCTCAGATGGAAAACAAAGACCCGCCTTAGGCACTTAGGCAAATTATTTTTGGGAGCTGGAATGGTATGCTCCCCCGAAAAAAAACAAAAACAAAAAAAACCTACACCAATGTAGAAAAAAAGCCTCCTGTTGCCATTCTCAGTAAAGCAACAATTCAAAGGAGCCACGCGAAGTTTCGCAGACATATCCTGAGAAGATATACCCCCGACTTGCATGTTTAAAAACACAACGGGGGCTTTTTTTATCTCACAACAATCCGATATTTAATCGAAGGTTGCACATTGGAATCGCTTTCCCACGGCCGTGAGTGAAAACCATATAAATCGACCGTTCCGATGTTTGTCGCCTGATATTGAAAAACTCTTTCCCCACCGGCACCGAGTGTATTTGTTTGCGAACGCGCAAACTGATCAGCTACCTGCGAAACAATCATCTGGCTTTGAGGAATTGTCATCATGCGCCAAGAATAACCGGTTGATTGATTTTCCGGCAGCTTGATTGTAATCTGTTCCCCGATTTTTAAATAAACCGTTTTACCGCTGTCTCCGGGATAGAGCACATTTTTCTCACATCCGACAAGCATCAAAAGCAAAGCAAAAATACATATTTTTTTCATTGTCAAATCCTAAAAAAAGCACAACATATATTATTCTTAGTTGATTCATCGTATATTTTAAATCCTATTTTAAGTTATGCACAATTTTAGGATAGTTTCCCTAAAGTGCCTACTGGACAATTCTTGTTAAAAAGGATATTTTCCTCTAAAAGATAAAAAGATATTTTTGAATGGAGAAAAAATATGCGTAATGTTGTGCGCTTTTTATTAAGATGCTTTTTCAGAACTTTCAAAACACGTTTTGAACTGAGATTTGATTTGTCTGAATTGCCGACAAAAGGCGTTTATATTTCAAACCACGTTTCTTGGGTAGATCCGATTGTTTTATTTGCCTTTTTGCCCGGCAACCCTATTTTTGCTCTTCATGGTCAATTGTATCGCAACTATTGGGTTCGTTTGTTTATGAAAACGGCAGACATTATGGAATACGGCAACTTAGACGTGCCTGATTTGAAAAATTTGATTGCAACGGTTTCTTCCGGCCGTTTGTGCATGATTTTCCCCGAGGGTCGTATGACAACAAACGGCAACATCATGAAGATTTATGAATCTGCCGG